>CALBJM010000136.1 GCA_937893225.1 uncultured Erysipelotrichaceae bacterium
AAAACACGAAATTCAATATAGATTGAAAGTGAGATGATTGTATGGAAATTTGGACAAAAGAAGAATTAAAACAAATTATAAATGAACGAGATGAAGATCGTTTGTATGAACTACATGAACAAATCGAAAACAGTCAATGGAGATGTTCCTATCATGTGCAGACTGTCACTGGATTGATGAATGATCCAAATGGTTTTTCTTTTTATCAAAATCAATGGCATTTATTTTATCAATGGTTTCCATTTGGTGCAGTTCATGGAATGAAGCATTGGTATCATGTTGTTTCAGATGATCTTGTACATTGGAAAAATGTTGGTTTATGCATGAAACCAACACTAAATTATGAAAATGCTGGATGCTTTTCTGGAAGTGGATTTGTGAAAGACAATTTCTTATATCTTGTATACACTGGACATCACAATGAACCAGATGGACAAGTTATAGAGTATCAAATGATTGCCGCAATTGATGATACAAATCATTTAACAAAATTAAAACGACCAATCATCATGCCGCAAAGCGGCTATACAGAACATCAAAGAGATCCTAAGATCTTCTATGAAAATGAGAAGTATTATATTTTAATTGGTGCGCAAGACGCAGAAAAACATGGAAAAATGTTGTTGTATAGTTCTGAGCAGATTGCTGCAGGATGGACATTTTGTGGGGAATTGAAAGTCGAAGGATATGATCATTTTGGACATATGGTGGAATGTCCATGTATTGAAAAAATTGGAGATAAATGGTTGTTATTCTTTTGTCCGCAAGGAATAGAGAAAAAAGAAAATGCATATCAGAATGCATATGCCAATGTGTATTTGATAGGGGATTTGGATCTAGAAACATTGACATTTAAACCAGACACAGATCTAGAAGAATTAGACAAGGGATTTGACTTTTATGCTTCTCAAACAGCATATCAAAAAGACAACCGCGGCACAGCGATATTAGCAGGGTGGTTTGGGTGTTCTGATTATACTTATCCAAGTGATGATGAAGGATGGGCAAACTTAGTGACTTTGCCTAGAGAACTTACTATAGAAGATGGAAAACTTTTGCAAAGACCATGTAAGCAACTTGCTTCATTGAAGGGTGATGTTTTGTTTGATGCGGAAAATGGTATTGTTAAAAAAGATATTTTGTTGAGAAAAATGCCAAATTCTTGTGTGATGCACTTAGAAAATCCATCCAATAGTGATATCGAATTAGATTTATTTTCAACAGATTTACGTAAAGGATTTTCTATTTCTTATAAGCAAAGAAATGGAAAATTGGAGATCTCTAGAAAGCAATTATCTAACCAGATAAACCCATCTTTCGGAACAGAAAGAAGTGTTATGCTAGATACTTTACGTGTTCTCGATGTATATGTTGATCATAGTGCTGTAGAACTATTTATCAATGATGGTGAATATGTTATGTCCGCAAGGATATTTCCGACAGAAGAAGAAAAAAAGATACGTATGTCAGGAAAAGATATCAATTTGAAAATATGGAATATGCAAACATCGGTAAAAGATGATTTTGTTGTATTTCCTAAGGAGGAAGAAGATGCTGCAGAGAATTGAACATTGTGTGGATTGTATTCGAAATATTACGAATCGTAAACCAGAAATTGGCATTACACTAGGATCAGGTTTAGCTGATTTTGTTAATGCACTAGAAAATACGCTTGAAGTTCCTTATGAAAAAATTGAAGGATTTCCTAGACCAACAGTGAAAGGGCATGAAGGAAAACTCATCTTTGGAACATTTCATGGTACAGAAGTTGTCGTGTTAGATGGAAGAGTACATTACTATGAAGGCTATAGCCAACAAGAAACAGTTATTCCTGTACGTGTGTTACAAAGAATAGGTGTACATACGATGATTTTATCCAATGCTTGTGGAGGAATCAATTATGCATTTAAGCCAGGTGATATCATGTTGATTGAAGATCATATCAATATGTCTGGTTCGAATCCGTTGATCGGGGAAAATCTAGATGCATTTGGATTACGTTTTCCAGACATGTCTGAAGTATATTCACAAAAGTTATGGAAAACTTTACAACAAAAAGCTAAGGATGCTGGTATTGAAACGAAACATGGTGTCTATATGATGTATTCAGGACCTTCTTTTGAAACGCCTGCTGAAATTCGCGCATTTCGTGTATTAGGTGCAGATGCTGTAGGTATGTCGACTGTTCCTGAAGCCATTGCTGCAGTGCATGCGGGCATGGATGTTATGGGAATTTCTGTTATTACAAATATGGCTGCAGGCATGTTGAAACAAAAATTAACACATGAGGAAGTACTAGAAACTGGTGAAAAGGTACGTGAGCCATTTGCACAATTGATTGCTTTAGCTATTGATACGATTCAAGAAAATAATGCGCAAAAAATGGATGTAGTTATATAGAAGAAAGTTAAGTGATCTTTGTAAGTCATACAGAACTATCATAGTTCTGTTATCTCTTATGAAGGTCATTTTTTTCGTATGTAGAATAATCGATACTTCTATCTTTCTGCTAAAAAAAAAGCTATAACAGTTGACAATGTCATTAAGATAAGCAACGCCCCTTCACTGAAATGCTCTTGAAAATCATAAAACCAGATGAGAATAGATTCAATCCTGTTCCTGTCTGGTT
>CALBJM010000137.1 GCA_937893225.1 uncultured Erysipelotrichaceae bacterium
ACACTTGTCTGTGATAAACAAAAGCGCTGGCGTATCTTTATCTACAGCACAAGCATACGCTACTGCATCATTAGAAGCATAATTCTGTGCTTTGACGCCTTTACTCTTCACACCTGTAATTGGAATTTGTTCGATTGGATAACGATATGCAAAACCATCTTTCGAAACGAGTACGACTTGTTGATCATGATACGCAAGAAATGCACAAACCATTTCTGAACCACGTCCTAAATTCATTGCAGACATGACCTTTGAATTTCTCTCTACCTTCCAAGCAGACACTGGAGTTCTCTTAATTTGGCCTAGTGAAGATAGAGTGATGATCCATGCATACGTATGGAAATCCTTGATCACGATTGCATTGATAATTTTATCGTCTCCATCAATGCGAATAACTTTATTTAAATGCATCCCTACATCTTTCCACTTACCTTCCTCTATTTGCCATACAGGAATAGATGCATAATTTCCTTTTGAAGTAAATAAAAGCAATGTATCAAGCGTATTACACTCGATTTTCCCTACAAGAACATCTCCATTTTTAATACCTGTTGGCATTTCACTACTAGCATTATAAGAACGTAAAGAAACACGTTTTAAATACGCATCTTTGCTCACTGTTACAACAACGGTTTCACTTGCTATCATAGCTGCTTTATCGATCGTTATATCTTGTACTTCTGCCTCGATTTTGGTTCTACGTGCATCTCCATATTCTTTTTTGACTGCACGCAGTTCTTTGATAATGACTGATTTTAATACATTTTCATTTTCAATAATGGCTTTTGTTTCTTCAATTTTATTCACAAGTTCAGCAAACTCATTTCTCAAAATTTGAATATCTGTATTCGATAAACGATATAAACGCATTGATACGATTGCTTCAGCTTGTGATTCATCAAATCCAAATTCTCGCATTAAGTTTGCTTTGGAATCAGCTTTATCTTTAGAAGCACGGATTATACGAATCACTTCATCAAGAATAGACACAGCTTTCATAAGACCTTCGATAATATGTGTTCTTTTCTCCATCTTATCAAGTTCATATCTACTTCTACGCAAAACAACATCTTTTCGAAATTCAATAAAAGCATCTAACAATCCACACAAGCCAACTTGTACAGGCCTTTGGTCAATGATCGTAACATTATTGTAGTTGTAATAAATTTGCAAATCAGTATTTTTATAAAAATAATTTAAGATAAGATTTGCATCAACATCTTTTTTTACATCTACAACGATACGCATACCATTACGATCAGACTCATCTCTCACATCTAAGATTCCATCAATTTCTTTAGACAAACGAATCTCATCCATTTTTTTAACAAGCTGACCTTTGATTACTTCATATGGAATTTCCGTGATCACGATTTGTTGGATCGTTCTTGTCTGTTCTATTTCACACTTTGCCCTAACAACAACTCTGCCTTTACCTGTTTCAAACGCATCACGAATGCCTTTTTCTCCTTGGACGATACCACCAGTAGGGAAATCTGGTCCCGGAATGATTTCCATCAATTCGGATAAAGAACACTCTGGATTTTGAATACGATAGATCGTTGCATCAACAGCTTCATTCATATTATGTGGAGGCATGTTAGTAGCATACCCTGCCGCAATACCAGTAGCACCATTCACTAACATGACTGGAAAAGGAACTGGTAAAACAGTTGGTTCATTTTCTGTATCATCAAAATTCGGTGCCATTTCTACCGTATCTTTATCAAGATCATCTTCCATGACTTCTGTAACTTTTGCTAAACGTGCTTCCGTATAACGCATAGCTGCAGCAGGATCATCATCTATAGATCCATTATTTCCATGCACATCAATCAAAGGCAAACGAACCTTCCAATCTTGTGACATACGAATCATAGCATCATATACAGATGTATCCCCATGTGGATGATAATTACCAATGACTAAGCCAACTGTTTTAGCAGACTTACGATACGGATGATCCCATGTATTTCCATCATGATACATCGCATATAAGATTCTTCTCTGGACAGGTTTTAAACCATCACGTGCATCTGGTAAAGCACGTTCTTGAATAATGTATTTTGCATATCTGCCAAACCCATCACCCATGATATCTTCTAGTCTTTCAGGGATATATCTTGTTTTATCTTCAAATTGTTTTTTCTTAGCCACGATCATCCCTCCAATTTATAGTCATCTTCTAATGTAAATTGAATATTGTCTTCAATCCATTTTCTTCTTCTTTCTGCTTTATCACCCATGAGTGTTGATACACGACGTTCTGCCTTAACACCATCTTCAATACTTACTTGGATGAGCGTGCGGCTTTCAGGATCCATAGTTGTTTCCCAAAGCTGTGTAGCATTCATTTCACCTAAACCTTTGTATCTTTGAATTTCACATTTGCCATATTTATTTCTCAACTGTGCTAATTCATCTGTTGAATAACAATACTCTATATTTTTACCCTTTTGTACACGGAATAAAGGCGGCAAGGCAATATAGATCATACCGTGTTCCAATAATGGTCTCATATATCGATAAAAGAATGTTAGCAACAATATCTGAATATGACTGCCATCATCATCGGCATCGGTCATAATAATAACTTTATTATAGTTAGAATCTTCATATGCAAAATCGGGTCCGACACCTGCACCAATCGTGTAAATCAATGTATTCAATTCTTCATTCTTTTCAATATCTGCTAAAGAACACTTCTCCGTATTTAATACTTTTCCACGCAATGGAAGAATAGCTTGATACACAGAATCTCTTCCTTGTTTTGCAGAACCACCGGCAGAATCACCTTCGACTAAAAAAAGCTCTTTGATGCGTGCATCTTTTGTTCTAGCAGGTGCTAGTTTTCCAGAAAGGACACGTTCACCTTTTCCAACTTTCTTTCCCCTTCTTGCCTCATCTCTAGCTTTTCTAGCCGCAATACGAGCTAGCATTGCTTTCTGCATCTTACGAATCAACATATCGGATTGTGTCTTATTTTCTGTCAACCAATAAGTTAATTGATCACTTACAACTTGTTCTACTGCAGGCTTAGCTTGTGGTGTACCTAATTTGCCTTTTGTTTGTCCTTCAAATTGCAAGATTTCTTCAGGAACGGAAACAGAAAGAATAGTTGTTAAACCTTCTCTTACATCCGCACCTTCTAGATTTTTATCTTTTTCTTTCAATAAGCCTGTTTTTCTCGCATAATCATTGATAGCTTTTGTAAAAGCGCCTTTAAAACCAACTTCATGTGAACCGCCATCAATCGTACGCACCAAGTTTACAAAAGAATATGTATTTTCTTGATAATCATCGGTATATTGAAATGCTGCTTCAACATGGATTCCCAACGCATCTCCCGAAAACTTAACAGGCTGCATCAATGGTGTACGATCTTCATTTAAATAATTCACAAATTCTGTAATACCATCTTCGTACAGATATTTTTCTTCTACAGGTTTTTTCCCACGCAAGTCGATAACATCAAATTCGATGCCGCTCAACAAAAACGCTTCTTCTCTAGCACGCTCTGCTACAACATCAAACTTATATTCTGTTGTTTGGAAAATGGAAGCATCTGGTTTAAAACGCACTGTAGA
>CALBJM010000138.1 GCA_937893225.1 uncultured Erysipelotrichaceae bacterium
ATGCAAAAATTGATATTTCTATGTTTGAATTATGTAACTATTCTGTAGCAATGGGGAATGCAGGTCAAGAAACAAAAGAAGCTGCAGATTATATTACAACAGATGTCAATGATGATGGGATATGGAATGCATTTCAATATTTAGGATTAATATAGGAGAAGAATATGAGTGATAAAAAGATTATTTTTTTAGATGTTGATGGTACGTTGATCAATTATGAAGCTATCATGCCTAAAAGTGCCGGTGAAGCTGTGGATCTAGCAAGAAAAAACGGCCATAAAGTATATATTTGTACAGGTTGTTCGAAAGCTGAAATTGCACAAAGAAAGTTATGTGAATTAGATGGTATGATTGGTGGAAATGGTGCATATGTGGAAGACAATGGAACGGTCGTTATGCACCAAGGATTAAGCAAAGAAGAAGTTAAACATATCGTAGATTGGTGTAATGCTAGAAAGCTTGGTTTTTATCTAGAAGCAAATAGCGGTATGTATTGCAACGATTATATGCTTACGCAAGGTCCAGAAGTCATGCAAAAATATGCACTAGGAAAAGGTGCAGATTTAGAAAATGCAAAAAAAGGTGCCGATGCATTTGTAAATGGATTTATTCATTTACCTACAGAAGAATTGTATAGGGATGACATCAACAAAGTTTCTTTCATCCTCTCTTCTTACCAAGATCATATAGATTCTAAAATAGAATTTCCAGAACTCATCGCCAATACATGGGGTGGAAAAGACGAACAAGCATTATTTGGTGACTTGTCCCCTAAGGGAATTACAAAAAAGCATGCCATTGATGTGTTGTTAAAATATTTAGGTAGAAGTGCAGAAGATACAATTGCATTTGGAGATGCAAAAATTGATATTTCTATGTTTGAATTATGTAACTATTCTGTAGCAATGGGTAATGCAGGTCAAGAAACAAAAGAAGCTGCGGATTATATCACAACAGATGTTGATGATAATGGACTGTGGAATGCATTTAAAGCTTTAAAACTCATATAACAATAAAACGTTGTCAGAAAAAAGGTGTTCTACCTATTCTCTCACAACGCTTTTTTTATGCATGATATATGACAATTTTTCCACTAGCCAACGTTTTTTTCATATCAATTAACCGTTGGTTTGCACTTCCCTTGAAATATAACGTAATATCTTTCTGAGAAAGAATAAATGGTCCATCCACAAGAATATCAATATAAGAAAGAAACTCATCCGTTACTTCTATATGCCTTCTTCCACCTTCTATAAGGTCTCGATCATAAATAAATCCTGTATATGCCCAAACATCTTTTTCAGGAAGCTCTATGCGTACTCTTCTTAATAAAGGTAAAATTGCACGCTGATTATCAAGCTCAAATGGATCGCCGCCAAGAAGTGTTAAGCCCTGAATATTGGGATTCGTCAATAAATCAATCAAATGATTTTCTGTATCCTTTGTATATTCTTTCCCATAGTTAAAATTCCAAGTTTCTGGTTGAAAGCAGCCTTCACAATGATTTGTACAACCACTGCAAAATAGAGTTACACGTACACCTTCACCATCTGCAATATCATAGTTTTTTATATTTCCATAATGCATATTCATCACCTGTCAACATTATAACATCGCAAATAATGTTTTCATAATTGTTTCACAATTCCTAACGAAAACATGTATTCTGTATTGTATTTTGGTTGACGTGAGTTTTTGCTTGTAATAAACTTTCAATATATTGAAAATATTTCAGAGGGATAGAAAAATGAAAAATTTAATCAAGGGACTCAGCAGTGTCGCACTGGCTGTGGCATTAGCTGGTTGTACTGTTGGAGGTACTGCTGGCACACCAACTTCAACAACACAAGCAACTACAAACGATTCTAAAAAGTATACAGTTGGTATTTTACAACTTGTTCAACATCCTGCGCTTGATGCTGCTACAAAGGGATTTAAAGAAGTATTGAGTGACGAATTCGGAGACAATGTTACATTTGATGAACAAAATGCTGCGGGTGATACAGCTACAGCAAATACAATTGCCGCAAGCTTAGTAGGAGAAAATTGTGATTTGATTCTTGCTAACGCAACGGCTGCATTGCAAGCTGTTTCTTCAGCTACAAGTGATATTCCTGTTCTAGGTACTGCAGTTACAGATTATGGTGCTGCATTAAGTTTAAAAGACTATGATGCTTCAAAAGCAATTGGAACAAATGTTAGTGGTACATCTGATGGAATTTCTTATGAAGCACAAGTTGAATTGTTTACAGAATTAGTACCAGATGCAAAGAGCGTTGGTATCTTATACTGTTCAGCAGAACCAAATTCTGTTGTACAAGCAGAGGAAATGAAGAAACAGTTATCTAAAGCTGGGTATAGTGTTAAAGATTTTGCATTTTCCGATTCAAATGATATTTCATCTGTTACACAAACCGCTTGTCAGGATTCAGATGTTATTTATATTCCTACAGATAACACTGCTGCTTCCTGTACAGAATCTATTAACAATGTAGCTGAGCCTGCTGGTGTTCCAATTATTGCTGCTGAAGAAGGTATTGCTAGTGGTTGTGGAATTGCAACACTTTCTATTAGTTACTATGAACTTGGTAAACAAACTGGTGAAATGGCAGTGAAGATTCTTAAAGGTGAAGAAAAAGTATCTGCAATGCCTGTTGAATCACAAACTGAATTGACAAAAGAATATGTTAAGTCTCGTTGTGATAAATTAGGTATCAAAGTTCCAGATACTTACACCGCTATTGAAGAATAATCCCGTACATATCAGGGATACCTTAGAGGTGTCCCTGTCTTTTTTTGGAGGTATATATGAATTTAGATATAAACACATTATTAGCATCATTCCCTTCTGGTATTGCCCAAGGTTTATTATGGGGCATCATGGCATTAGGTCTATACATTACATTTCGCATGTTAAATACTGCAGATATGACAGTTGATGGCACATTTACAACTGGTGGTGCTGTAACTGTAATGTTGATTATAAGTGGATTTAATCCATGGTTAGCAATTCTTGTAGCATTTATTGCTGGATTAGCAGCTGGTACAGTAACGGGTATATTACATACAAAACTAGGCATTCCAGCAATTCTTTCTGGAATCTTAACACAATTTGCATTATGGTCCGTCAATCTAGCAATCATGGGGTTTTCTGCAAATAAAGCCATTTCTGTAAATAGTTATGCATTAGCTATTTCATCACGTTATGTAGGCAATGCGATTATTACAGGTATCATATGTGCTGTCATCGTTATAGCAGTTTTATATTGGTATTTTGGTACAGAACATGGTTCTGCAATGCGTGCCACAGGGAATAATCCAGAAATGGCTAAGCGCAAGGAATCAATATCAATCATATGAAAGTTATTGGTCTTGCTATTTCAAATGGTTTAGTTGCTTTAAGTGGTGGTTTAATGGCACAGTATCAGGGTTTTGCTGATATTAATATGGGTAGAGGTGCTATCGTTATAGGACTTGCTGCTATTATTATTGGTGAAGTCGTTGCAGATATATTAGCTGGTAAACATACTAATTTTGCATTGCGTTTATTTTTTGTAGTGATAGGTGGAATTTTATATTATTTAGTTATTCAAATCGTTCTTTGGTTACGCTTGAATTCTAACTTATTAAAACTATTTACTGCTATTGTTGTTGCAATTTTCTTAGCTGTTCCATATTTAATATCTGTTTCTAAAGTTTCTTTTGCTAAAGCACATAAAAACTCGATCAAGGAGATCCAATAATATGACAAAGATGCTAGAAATTAAAAATTTATCAAAAACATTTAATAAAGGTACGATCAATGAAAGAAAAGCACTAGATAGTATATCTCTCACATTAGAAGATGGTGATTTTGTAACAGTCATCGGAGGAAATGGTGCAGGTAAATCAACAATGTTAAATGCTGTAGCTGGTGTTTGGCCTATAGATTCTGGAGCAATTCTTATCGACAATCAAAATGTCACTGGCCTACCAGATTTCAAACGTGCGGCATTAATTGGACGTGTGTTTCAAGATCCGATGCTTGGTTCAGCACCAGACATGCAAATCGTTGAAAATCTTGCCCTTGCTGCTAGACGTGGTAAGAAAAGAACACTTCGATGGGGTGTAACAAAAAAAGAGAAAGATGAATACAAAGAACAATTAAAAGTTTTAAATTTAGGATTAGAAGAGAGACTCACACAAAAAGTAGGTTTACTATCTGGTGGTCAGCGACAAGCACTCACCCTACTAATGGCTTCTATGCAAAAACCAAAGCTTTTGTTATTAGATGAACATACTGCAGCACTTGACCCGAAAACCGCTAAAAAAGTATTAGACATAACTCGTACTATCGTTGAAAAAAATCATTTGACCGCAATGATGGTTACACATAATATGAAAGATGCTATACAAACAGGAAATCGTTTGATTATGATGTACAACGGACATATTATGTTTGAAGTATCCGGAGAAGAAAAGAAAAATCTAACTGTAGATCAACTCATGAAGATGTTCTCGGAAGCAGCCGGAGAAGAATTTGCAGATGATCAATCTTTACTAAATCGATGACATGTCAGTTAACACTGACATGTTTTTTTGATATGATAGTTCAAATGAAAGAAGATGATTATATGAAAACAATTTTAATAACAGGTGCCACAGACGGCATAGGAAAGGCCAT
>CALBJM010000139.1 GCA_937893225.1 uncultured Erysipelotrichaceae bacterium
TAATTGCTCTAAAAATCGCTCAGAATCTTCTGCAATAAATTGTGCATTGCGGATACCATTTCTTTTAGCATTTCCAATCGCATCTGAAATAGAATCTGGATTAATTTCAACGCCTAATACGAATGCAGCTTGTTTAGCTGCAATTAAAGAAATCGTTCCTATACCGCAGCACATATCCAGTACTGTATCTGATTTCTTTAAACGAGCCATTTGGATAGCAGTTTTATAGATTTGTTCTGTTTGTACAGGATTCACTTGATAGAAAGTATTTGTAGAAATACGGAAATTCGTAGACATAATTTCATCTTCTATGAAGCCTTTTCCATAGATAACGTGATTCTTTTTACCTAAGATCATAGATGTATTTTCACTATTATGATTTAAAACAATCGTTTTGATTTCAGGATGTAACTCTACTATTTTCTTTACAAATACATTACTGGAAGGAAGATTTTTTGAACCAATAATAATGACTAGCAATACATCTGATGTCTTATGAGAAACACGAATATATGCATGTCTTAATACACCCCTACCAGTATCTTCATCATATGATTCAATATGCATGCTAGTTGCAATCCGACACAAGTCCGTTAAAATTGCATTTGCTGTAACATGTTGTATCAAACACATTTTTGTATCTACGACTTTATGTGTATCTTCTTCATAGAGTCCTGCTTTAATAACACCATCTTTATTGTGCGAAAATGTAGCATAAACTTTATGACGATAGTGATATGGATCTTTCATGCCAATCACTGGTTCTACATTCTTATTTGGAAATAGAGAGCGTACATATTCTCTTTTATTTTTGAGTTGTTCTGCATATTCAGTTTGAATATATGTACAACCACCACATTTTTTATATACCGGACAGTATTTCATAATTTTATCTCCTTCACAGTTGTTATTACATTGTTGTGTAATTTTTTGAGTCGTGCAAATGATTGATGACCTGTGGAAACTAGATAGATTTCTTCTATACCAAGTTGGTTTGCTGTTTCATAGTCTGCATTTGTATCTCCAATAAAGATACAATCCTTTGGATTACTATGCGTCTCTTTCATCCATTGTCTACCATTTGCAATTTTAGAACCACCAATTAAATTGTTAACGCCAATCACAGCTTGAAAATATTGCGCAATATTCAATTTTTGACACTGTTCTACAAGCTTTGTATGTTCACAAGAAGAAAGAATAATATTTTGATAACCTTTTTGTATCGATTCTTTTAGCTTTTCTTCAATGCCTTGATTTAATGAACATGCAGGGAAATATTTATCATAGAGTTGATAAAACTCTATACCTACATCATGGAATGACTCATTTTCGAAAGTATAGCCAATCTTTCGATAATAATTTTCCATTGGATTATCAAACAAAGCTTTATATTCATCAATAGAATAGCCTGCCTTTAATCCTCTTTCTTCCAACATCTCATTTTCAATACGTACCGCAATACCTACATCATTTAATATCGTTCCGTTATAATCCCAAATAATCGTTTTCATCCAAACTATTTTATCAGATATTTATCATTACGCTAGACTAACTCGACTAACAAGTGATACTTATGTAGTAAGAAAAATGGAGGCGTATATGTATAATTTAGAAGAAATATTACAAGGCAGTACATGTACGATTTGTTGGCTGCTTGGAAGCATGGGCAGTACTTTAAAACACATTTTGCATTTAGATTTAGATGATACGATCAGCGTATTGTATAACGATGGGATCTCCATGATCATTCGCCATAATGACCGCACATTTGCGTTAGATGCACAAAGTGCCCATGCAATAAAAGTAAACATTTAAAAATCACTCTCAAGTAACGAGAGTGATTTTTTTAACTCCACTTTTGTGCAATTGTTAAATAATATGTTCCACCAGAAGTGTAATAAGAAACTAATCCTGCATAATTATTAGGGTTTGTTGAAGCATCTCCATGAATAGTTGCTGCAACAGCTGGATATCCAGTGTCTTCTTGCACAAAAGCACATATATCGGAAGCGGATAAGCCATTGTAAAAACTCACATTTAATGAAGGTAAATTTGCATCTACCGTTGGTTTTACGACTGGTACATTGGTTTCATTGCCTTCATTGCTTCCAGAAACACCGGATGAAGATGAAGCAGTATTAGAAGAATTCGTAGGTGCAGAGCTAACTTGTGTATTCGCACTAGAAGAACTGCCTTGTTTTGTATTTTGTATATCTTTTTGTTTTTCTTCTTCAGGTTGTGGACCTTTAGAAATAGATACTGTTATTGTATCCCCTTTCTTTAAAGTTGCACCATCTTCTATCGAAATGCTTACGATTGCACCATTTTCTATTGCATCGCTATAGACTTCTTCATAATTGATCGTTACTTCATTTTCTTTTGCCCATGCTTCCAAATTGTCCTTCGAATAATTAGACAAATCTGGTGCAGTAATTTTCACTTCAGGATCGATGCCGGAAATTTTCACAGTGATTGCATCACTTCTTTTCACGATCGTTCCTACTGATGGTTCCATAGAAATGTATGCATTTTCCGGAATATCTGCATTTTCTTCATATATATAAGATACATTCGTGAAATTGTATTGTGTAAACCATTGTGCAATTTCATCTTTTGTTTTTCCTTCAAAGTTAGCCAACGCAAATTCTTTATCTGGATCTGGTCCATGTGAAAGCGTAACTGTCAATACATCATTTTCTGATATGACTTCTCCCTCTTTCAAAGATTGATCTAAAACGTTATTTTCTTTTGTTTCTTCGCTGTATGCATACGTATATACTACTTGTTTTTCGTCTAGTTTATTTTCTTTTCTCCAAGTTTCAACGACTTTTTTACTTTGCCCAATAAAGTTTTTTACTTTGATGGACGAATTGTTCATTGCCAATATCGTTATTGTCATTCCTACACATAGAATTGCTGTAAGTGCAGCGGACAAAACAATCTTGACACCTTTTTTCATTCTCATATATGTCTTCTCCTACTATTGAATCGTTAATATGTATCTAGAACGAACATTCGTACATTGCAGCGTATACGTCCGCCCATCTTTCGTACAAGTAATATCTTCTTGTCCTTGTAGGTTATACATTTCAAAAATATCTCTTGCGCTTGTTGTGGATACATCAATATAAATTCTGTATGTACCTTTTGCTAATTGTGTTAAGTCAGCATCTGTTGTAAACCATGTTTTGGTATATGTTGCATTACACTTCATATACTTGCTCATATCTCTTTGCTGTTGTGCAAGGGTTGTATCAAACGATACTACATTTCCTGTTGCATCTTCTAATAAGAGTTTATATGTTGGATTTACAGCATCTGTAAAATCAGTTTGATAGATACCAGCATAGCC
>CALBJM010000140.1 GCA_937893225.1 uncultured Erysipelotrichaceae bacterium
TCCATGTGCACGCATTGCTGGTAAATTGTTTGTTGCGGCTTCACTAGGGGCATCTACCATCCAGTCTTTATCATCTTGATAAAGATAGATTGCTTCAAAGTTACTATCCATTGCACGTAATTTCATCCAATCATTTAATTCACGATTAGGGTCTTTTTGTATGGCATCTACATTGAATAGCTCTCTTCCTGCTACTTTTGTTTTTTCGTAAGAAAAATGTGCATCACGAATCAAATCTAAAGAAATATTTGCGTGATAAGGGCTTTTTTCCCATTCTTTTTTAGATAAAAATAAAGATGGCCAATTTTCTTCATCTTGTTGAAATTCAGAGAAGCCTGCTTCACACATTGCTTTTTGAACTGATTTTTCGGTTGCTTTTGTTACATGCATTCCTACAAATTCGTTTTTTGTATCATTGTAAATATTGAATCTGCAACGATCTAAAAATGCTTCGATTTCATTTGTTAATAGTATTTCCATAGTTGTATTCTACCAAAAAAAATCCATTAAGAAAACAAGGCGTATGCCTTGTTTATTCATGTCTAAGTGCTTCGATTGGATCAAGATTAGCTGCTTTCCAACTTGGTAATATACCAAAGATGATACCAATCAACATGGAAAACAATACGGATAATAATGAAGCACTAATACTGATAGCGACTGGTGTTCCATTGAATAAAGAAATGAGCTTTGCCAAAGCAATGCCTGTTATGACGCCTAATACACCGCCTATGGATGTTAAAACTACGGCTTCTGTTAGAAATTGTGTCATAATTGCTTTTTTTCTTGCACCAATTGCTTTTTTTAAACCAATTTCATTTGTTCTTTCTGTGACGGTAACTAACATAATATTCATAACGCCTATGCCGCCTACAAGCAATGATATTCCAGCAATCCAAATTAACATTGCATTTGTTGATTGAGATAGGGATTGCAGATCTTTTGCTTGTTTGAGTAGGTCTTCTGCTTTATAAGTGATTGTGTCATTAGAAATATTTGCATTTAATAGATCTGCTGCTTTCTTTCCTGCGGATGTCATGTTTGTTGTACCATCGACTTTTAATAATACATTTTGTGGCTCATCAAATTGACAAATGAGAGGCCATGTTTCTGTTGGAATATAGATTTTAGAACCTTCATTTTGATTATATGTATAGTAATCGTCTATGCTTTCCATTGTTGGTGAAAATGTTTCCTTATTAGTACAAATTCCTATAATCGTAAAAGGGGTGGAAGATATTTCTATTGTTTTACCGATTGGATTTTCATCACCAAATAATAATTGTGCAGATGTTTCATCTAATACTGCTACAGTAGCAAATTTTGAGCTGTCACGGTTTGTTATGCCTCTGCCTTGTTTGATCGTTAGCCCAGCTGTAGAAAAGTAATTTTCTTCAATGCCAGTGATATATGTGCCATCTAGAGTTGTATTATTGCGATAAACTTGTTGATATGTTTGTCTGTTACGGTAAAAAGATACTTGTTCTACATGGTCGATGTTAGAGAGTGTTTCGCGGGTTTCTTCCGAAATCGTAGAGATACCATTTGGGACGCCTTCATCAAAACTATATTCCCAATCTTCTTGATATAACGCAATCTTAACCGTGTTATCACCAGAACCAATGAGGTTTTTTTCGATTTGTTCATTTGTACCTTTGATCGTTGAAACGATTGCAATAATAGAAGCAATACCGATAATGATACCTAACATCGTTAGAAAAGAACGCATTTTATGTGCGAATATGCCTCGAAAGGATAAACGAATATTTTCAATCATAGGTTACCTCTGAAGAACTATCAGCGTTCTTTGTTTTTGTGCCTTGTTTAGCATTTTTACTATATGCAAATGCAATGTAATCTGTGTCAGTCAAACCGTCTGTGATTTCCATTGTATCACCCCATACGATACGTCCGACTTTGACTGGTTGTTTGATCAATTTTCCGTTGTCATCTTTGAATACATAGTAAGAATTGCCTTCATTTTTGACGTATGCTTTAGATAACCAAATAGAATTACTTGTGTCTTGAGAGCTGTCCAATGTGAGTTCAAGGTATTCTCCTGGATTTAAATTTGTGTCGTCATTCACATATGCAGTAAAATCATAATAACTTACATTTGGATTACCTGTTCCATTGTATGCATTATTTGTGGAAGGATAGGTATTGATGCTTTCTATAGTTGCTTGACAACTTGTTCCGCTAGTCCAACTATAGGCAGTTATCGTATCTCCGATTTTGACGGTATTTAATAAAAGTTCACTGACGGAACCGATAATCGTATACCCATTGCCACTCATTACTGTTAGCATTGCACTGCCATCTTGTGGAGGGTTGTTGATATCGTTGCATAATTGTACCGTTCCACGTTTTTTTGCACGGACGATTCCGTCACTTAATAAAGCTTGGTTTTCTTGTAAAGTTAATTGTGCTTTTCTTAAATCAAGATCTAGTGTGCATAATTCATATTTTTTATCACGAATAGCTTTTGCGAGTTCGATTTCTGTATAGCCAGAAATCGGTTCTGCTTCTTCCTCTTCTGTAGTATTTTCAATAGGGGATTCAATATATTCTTGTTGCTGTCTAGAAAATGTCATCAAAGAGATGCTTTCTCCATCTTCCATTGTAGGAAATTTTGAAGATTTGATTGTCCATGTTGTTTCGATTTCATCGTCTGCATACAATTGAAATGTGAAATATGCATCTAAATCAGCGTTGTCATTGAATAGTTTTCCGTAGATTTTTGCATCTTCCGTATCATTTAGATGAAATGTATATGGATTGTCTTTTTCTCCAACAAGTGCAATTGATTTTGATGGTATAGATTCCGTGTCGTTGATGTAACTTTGTGCATCTTCTTGCTTATATGTGTTATTTGAACCATCTGTGTACGTGTATTCGATCCAATAATAACAAATTTTGCCATATTCAGTTTTGATTCTTTCAGTTTGCCAATCTGTATTTTTATTTGGTCCATCTTCTGGAGCAATTGGTTCTTCACCTTCTTCTGTAGGAATAGAAATATAGTAGATTTTGTAATCTGTTATATTCTTTTGTGCTTGTGAGAGTGAGAGTATATATGGATAATTGCCGTTCTCATCACTTTTTGGAAGAGATGGTAAAGGGGCTGGGATTGGTTCAGCTGGTGTTGGCTCTATTGTTGGTTCAGGTGTATTATTGGGAATCGGTTTTGTGTTTGATAGTGTTTGCAATTCATGCTTTGCAAGCGTGATTGCATTTTGTATTTTTTCTATGTCTATCTGATTAGAATCGACTGTGGTTTGTAAAGTGGATGTATCATAGGCTAAAAGTGGATCGCCAGCATTGACGCTTTGTCCATTTTGTACATATACATTCGTAATACTTTTGGATGCATCGTAATAAATAGATTGTGAATCAGAATTCGAGACAAAGCCTGTAGAAGACATAGGATCATCCCAATACCCCGTATTTAGATTTGCTACAGATTCAACATCTATTGTATTGGAAGAATCAAGATAGAGCTTGATTCCAGCAAATGTACCAACACAAAGAACAATTACAGAAGAAGTGATCCATATTTTTTTTGCTTTCTTATGCATTTGCTTCCTCCTTTTTGTTTTCAATGATTTCACCATCTATGATGTGTAAGATCTTTTTTGCATTTCTTGCTACATGTTCGTCGTGTGTGATCATGATGATCGTTGTACCTTCATTATTTAACTTTTTGAAAAGTTCCATGACTTGTTTACCAGAAGCTTGGTCTAAAGCACCCGTTGGCTCGTCTGCTAAAAGCATTTTTGGATTGTTAATAATTGCTCGTGCAATCGCAACACGCTGTTTTTGACCGCCAGATAGTTGCGAAGGCTTGAAATGCATCCGTTCTTCTAAACCAACTTTTTTGAGTGCTTCTGAAGCCCTTTGCTGTCTGTCTTCTTTTTTTACACCTGCATAAATGAGTGGCAGGCAAACATTTTCGAGTGCAGTTTCTGAAGAGAGCAGGTTGAAATTTTGGAATACAAATCCAATTCTATTGAGCCTAAGATCACTCAATTCGTTTTCACTCATTTTAGAAATATCATCATTTTCAAATACATAATTTCCTTTACTTGCATGATCTAAACAACCAATGATATTCATAAGTGTTGTTTTCCCGGACCCACTTGGCCCCATGATAGCTACGTATTCACCATCGTCTATGTGAAGGGATACGTTTTTTAAAACAGGAACGATCAATGGTTCGCTGCCGTAGTTTTTATAGATGTTATCTAGCGAAAGAAGCATATTTATTCACTCTCCATTTCACTAGTTGTGCGCAAGCCTTCTTGAAAAGTTTCGTCAGGCCATGCGATGTAATCGGTGTTTTGCAAACCTGAAGTAATTTGCGTGGTGTATGTTTCATCGTCTATATCACCGATTTGGATATTTCTTTTCTTTAAGTGGTCTTTTTCACTTACCCAAACATATGGGTTTTGATTATCGTCGTAACAAATAAAACTACTGTCTAGCCAAATTCCACTTTTTAAAGTATTTTGCCCATTGTTTAATTCAATGTATACGTGCTGTCCTAACATTAAGCCATCGCTTGTGTCTAGAGATACGTAAAAAGGGTATTTTGTTGCTGCGTCAGATGAGTTTGTGTAATAGTTGTTGTTATCTGTTTGTGGGTCTGTGTCTACTTTTGTGATAGTTCCTGTATAGACTTTATCTTCATCGATTCTACTTCTGACTATGACATCACTGCCTTCAGATAGCATACCCATTTCAGTCAATGTGCCTTTGATACGGTATTCGCCTGTTTGCGTGATGGAAATAATAGGTTTAGTATTGCCGTTTGCATCAGTGCCGCCGTCTATGTTGACTTCTTTGATAATTCCATCGATCGTACTTGTGACTGTGGAATTATGAATTTGATTATTCAGTTGTGTAATTTCGGTTTGCGTGGCTTTGATCGTGTTTTGCGCTTGTCGGATTGCATAGTTTGCATCATTGATGCGTGCTTGTATTTCTATCTTGTCACCGCCATTTTTTAATTCTTCGTTATAGTCTGAAATTGTGTTGTTTTGTGCAGTGATTTCATTGTTTTGTGCTTCAATGTCGAGTTGTTTTTGTTGGATGGCGTTTTGTGCTTCGCTGACATCATATGTGAATAATTTATCGCCTTTTTTTACTTCTTGACCAACTTCAACATAGAAATTTGTAATTGTTTTAGAAGCGTCTTGTGCGATATCTAAAGTGTCTTGTGATTCAACGATGCCAGAGTATCGATTTTGTGTGTTGAATGATCCTGTTAGAGAAGATACTTTTTGTACATATATTGTAGAGTCGTCATTTTTTGTGGAAAAGTGACTTAGTAGAAAATATGTGCCAATGCCTGCACAAATGATGCATGTGGATGCTATGGAAATGATTATTTTTTTCTTCATGTGGTCCTCCGTATGATTAATTCTATTATCTCGTATTTTTTTCTTGTTGTCTTGTTTTTGGTGATAAACTTAATAATTTAGAAATTTGAGTTAATTTAAAAGTGTTATATAAGATGCTTTCAGGAGGCAAAAATTAATCAATATATTGTAAAGAAATCGTAAAAACGACATATATGCATGAATGTTTTTATGTGAAGGTAATTGATTTTGATATAATACTAAAAAATAAGGAGGTTTTATGGTATTAGCATTAGTAATCTTTGCACTGATGTATGTATTTTTGCTTGCTTTACCAAATCATCGGTATATTACGGCGTTGTTTGCAGCATGCGTGTTTGTTGTAACAGGAATATTACCTATTGGTAATGTGTTTGGTGCTGTAGATTGGAATATTATTATGATGTTAACGGGAACAATGATTGTTGTGCAATTGTTTGTAGAAAGTAATATGCCATTACGTATGGCTGAAGCACTTTTGAAAATTGTTCCGAATATTAAATGGGCAGTTGTTGCTTTATCATTATTTTCTGGTGTGGTTAGTGCATTTGTAGATAATGTTGCG
>CALBJM010000141.1 GCA_937893225.1 uncultured Erysipelotrichaceae bacterium
CGCAGGCATATTGCATTTGATAGACGTATTACTAGATGCTTATACAAATCCAAAAGACATACGCACAACGATTTCACACAAAGGATGGAGGTGTCACGCACATGGCTGATTGGCATACACACGTGTGTACTTCTACATATACTGCAGATGTATCTGGTGTATGTAGTATGTTATATGAACTTGGTGGAATGACGGTCCTGCATGATCCAAGTGGTTGTAATTCTACTTATACGACACATGATGAACCAAGATGGTACGATACAAATAGTTTGATGTTTTTGAGTGGTTTAGATGAAATTCATGCGATATATGGAGATGATACAAAACTCATCGAAGATACGTGTTTAGCTGCACAACGACTTAAACCTCGTTTTATTACATTATGCGGTGCATCGATTCCACACATCATAGGCTTTGACTACAAAGGTGTTGCACACATCATTGAACAAAGAACAAACATACCAGTATTACCTGTAGAAACGGATGGTATTAAATCTTATGTGAGTGGATGTGATCTAGCACTCAAAGCTTGGTTAGAAAGATTTGCAAAAACAAACAAAAAGAATACAAGCATCAATGTATTAGGTGTTACACCCATTGATTTTATGAATGACACGATCGTCAATGACACAAAACAAACCATTGCATCAATGGGCTACACTATACAAACCATTGCAGCAATGCACACAGCATTTACACAATTGCAACAAATCCCAGATGCTTCCTGCAACCTTGTTGTCAGCAGCTGTGCACGCAAAACAGCACGCTACTTACAACGCAAATACCAAATGCCTTATGTAGAAGGACTACCTGTAGGCCCATACATGTATGCTAAGATTCAACAAGCACTATCCTCTAGTACTACTACAAAAGCCTACGAAGAAACACAAGGCAGTGACATCGTTGTCATTGGTGAAGAAATCTATGCGAAAAGCATGGCTACAGAAATTACACACACGACAAACTATACTGCTGCTGCACTCTTTCCAGACGTTCATGCGGGCTTAGATGAAGATACATTGCTCACTTTGACAAGACAAGCAAAACTTGTGATTGCTGATCCTTTGTTTCAAAATTGCATCCATACAAAGCTTTTAGCCATTCCACACATTGCTTACTCTGGAAGAATCTATCTCAATCAAGCAGTACGTTATACAAACAAAGATTTTGATTTAAAGCAAAACATAGAAAGGGCACTCTTATGAAAAGCATCAAAGCACTATTATCACTTCTTTTGACGATTACGCTTGTTGGCTGTTCTAAGCCACAACAACAAGCATCATCAACAACCCAACCAACCACAGTAACGATTACAGACCATGCAGATCGTACAGTCACTGTTCCTACAAATCCTTCCAAAGTGGCGATTCTTGGTATATTGCCTCTTCCTTCAATGCTTACGATTTATCTCGACTCTCCAAAAAGCATAGTCGCAATGGAACCTGCAAGCATGAATGCGGCGAAAAATGGCGTATTATCCCAATTGTATCCAGATATCGTCAATGTCAATACGGATATCATGGATGGTGAAGATGTGAATATAGAAAGTCTCATTGCATTAGAACCAGATATCGTTTTCTATAATGCAAATGACACGCAAGACTTGGAAAAATTAGAAAATGCTGGGCTCACTGCTGTAGCCGTATCCCCAACAAAATGGAACTATGACTGCATCAAGACATATGATGAATGGATGCAGCTATTAAACAAGATCTATCCAGACCATGCTTCTAGCCGTGAAGAACTTGTCCAAAAATATGCAACACAAAAATACACAGAAATCCAAGACAAAGTCAAAGGCATTCTAGACGTACAAAAAGTACTCTTCTTGTTTCAATATGATGAAAATGCAATGGTCACTTCTTCTTCCAAATTCTTTGGCCAATGGTGGTGTGATGCAGTTGGGGCAATCAATGTAGCACAAGACGTTCCAGCAGAAAATGCCAATGCAAAGATCACGATGGAACAAGTCTATGCTTGGGACCCAGATGTCATCATCATTACAAACTTTACACAAACAAAGCCAGAAGACTTATATAACAATGCTATTGGTGCAGATGATTGGAGCACGATTTCTGCTGTACAAAATAAACGCGTCTATAAGATGCCGCTTGGCTCCTATCGCACATATACACCAGGCGTAGACACACCAATGACACTTGAATGGTTGGCACAAGCTGTTTATCCAGATGTATTTACAGATATCGATGTACAAGAAGACGTTAAAGACTACTACAAAGAATTGTATGGCATTACACTTACAGACGCCCAAGTTACATCCATGTATACGCCAAACAGCGATGCAGGTAAACTAGACTAAGATGCATACAAAACATTCTTATACTTGCATTATGACAATGAGTATCATCCTACTCATTGCCATATGTATTTGTGCACTATGCTTAGGACAATATGCGATTTCTATAACAGACGTATTTTCTGCAATATTGGGCAAACAAACGATCAAGAATGCTGCAGTTGTCATATGGAACGTGCGTATACCACGCATTCTCTTGAGTTGTATTGCAGGAGCAGGTCTAGCTTGTGCAGGCGCGGCTTTTCAATCTTTATTTGCGAATCCTTTAGCGACACCAGATACGCTAGGATGTGCCAATGGAGCATCCTTTGGTGCAGCATTAGGCATACTTCTTGGCTTTTCAGGTATTGGTGTTCAATTGAGTGCATTGCTATTTGGTATTTTGTCTGTTGTTCTTGTATTTTTGATTACAAAAACAAGAGAAACAAACAATATGATGATGGTCATATTAGGTGGTATGGTAATATCTTCTTTGTTTAGTGCACTTGTTTCTTTTATTAAATATGTTGCAGATCCCAATGATGTATTGCCAGTCATTACATTTTGGCTGATGGGGAGTTTTTCCAATGCCACGATGAAATCGTTGTGTACGGGTGGACCAATCATACTTTTTGGCATCGTTGTTTTATATTTGATGCGTTATCGCTTGAATATCCTTTCTTTACGTAAAGAAGAAGCAATCAGTATGGGTATTCCTGTCAAACGTGATCGTGCACTTGTTATATTGAGTGCATCACTCATTACAGCTTCTGTTGTGTCAATGTGTGGTGTGATAGGGTGGATTGGTTTATTGATCCCCCATATTGCACGTATGCTATTTGGGAATAATACAAAACGCGTCATACCTGCGTGCATCATATTTGGTGCATTATTTATGGTAAGCATAGATACAATTGCAAGATGTGCAACAAGTAGTGAGATACCTGTATCGATTCTTACCGCAATTATTGGTGCACCTGTATTCCTAGCTTTATTGCGTAAAACAGGAGGCATTCGCAT
>CALBJM010000142.1 GCA_937893225.1 uncultured Erysipelotrichaceae bacterium
AGCTTTATATTGTTACTTGGTAGAGAGAAATGGAAAAGTTGTTCGATCTTTAGATCCTTATGCGCTTTCTTCTAATGGAAATGCACAATTGAGTGCAGTTATTGATACAAATGTTTTAAAACGTATCGCAAAAACACAGGCACCAGGTAAAGTTTGTGGTACAGATGCAATTATATATGAAACAAATATTCGTGATATGACGAGTTCTCCTTTGACAGGGACAAAAACAAATGGGAAGTTTGTTTCTCTTTGTGAAGAAAATACGCAACATGATTTTATGCCTACAGGTTTAAACTATCTATCAAAACTTGGTGTAACACATATTCAATTCATGCCAGTGCATGATTATTGTACTGTGGATGAATTTCATCCAGAAAAAAATTACAATTGGGGATATGACCCTATGCAATATATGAGCTTAGAAGGAAGCTATTCCACAAATCCAGATGATCCATATGCGCGCATGCTAGAATTGCGTAAGCTTGTTTCTGTGATGCATAAGCATGGTTTGCGTGTGAATTTGGATATGGTATTTAATCATACATATGATGTAGATACGTGTTGTTTTAATTGTGTTGTGCCATATTATTATTATCGATATAACGATGGTGGCTTTTTGTCGAATGGTTCTTATTGTGGTAATGATTTTGCTTCAGAAAAACCAATGGCAAGAAAATATTTAGTGCATGCGATAGAGACTTTCATGGATTTGTATGATGTTGATGGATTTCGCTTTGATTTGATGGGTGTATTAGATGTGGATACAGTGAATTTGATTCGTGATACAGCGCAAAAGAAAAAAGAAGATGTCATGATCTATGGCGAAGGTTGGGATATGCCTACAATGTTAGATTATCGCAAAAAGGCAAGTATCATGAACCAAAATGTCATGCCACATGTTGGACATTTCAATGATTATTTTAGAGATGTTGTAAAAGGTAAGACAAGTGATGATCAAAAGTATAGTCGCGGCTATATTACAGGGGATACAGAACAGGCATTTTCTATGCTTTCTGCTATTAGTGCAAATGTAATGGCAGAACCATTGTTTAAGCGTTTTGAAGAACCGGATCAAACGATCAACAATATCGAGACACACGATAATTCTACAAGTTGGGATAAAATGCATGCTTGTTGTAATAATGAAGATCGTCAAACACGTAAAGAACGTCAAAAGATGATGATCTTAACAACATTGATTTCCCAGGGAATACCATTTTTACATGCTGGATGTGAATTTTGTGCAACGAAAAACGATAATTCAAATTCATATAATGCAGGAGATGAAATCAACCAGATGGATTGGCTGCGTGCTGAATTTTATAGTGATATCATTGAATATACGAAAAAGTGTATTGCATTACGAAAAGAATATAGTCAATTTCGTTTGAAGACGACAGAAGAAATCAATGCACGTGTGAAAGTTTCGGTTTCTGAAGGTGGAATTGTTTTCTATGATGTTTTTATGCAGGATGAAAAGCATCATATAGATGTTGTGCGTGTTATTTTTAATCCAACTTTTTATGAAAAAGAATATGATTTTGAACCTAGTTGGAAGTGTATTTTTGATGAATTTGGAAATGCACAAGAAGAGGTTGGAACGCATGTATATATTCCTGCTTTGTCTATTCGTATCTTTGCTAGAATCGCTTAAGAACTCATTGTGTGAGTTCTTTTATTTTTTGTGGATGGATAGTAAGATAGAACTATAGTTTGGAGATAAGAAATGGAAAATACAAAATATGATGTTACAGCACTTGGAGAGTTGTTAATTGACTTTACAGAAAATGGAATGAGTGCACAAAATAATCCAATGCTTGAGGCAAATCCAGGTGGAGCGCCTTGTAATGTTTTGAGTATGCTTTCGCGGCTTGGTAGAAAAACCGCTTTTATTGGAAAAGTTGGAAAAGATGGTTTTGGAGAACTATTACGCAAAGCTGTAGAAGAACAGGGAATTTCTACAGAAGGTTTGTTGTTTGATGAAAATATCCATACAACATTGGCGTTAGTATTGAAAAAAGAAAATGGGGATCGTGATTTTGCGTTTTATCGCAATCCTGGTGCAGATATGATGCTGCAAGAAGATGAAGTAAATGAAGCATTGATTTCAAATAGTAAAATATTTCACTTTGGAACACTTTCTTTAACAGATGAGCCAGTGCGTAGTGCTACACAAAAAGCAGTGAAGTGTGCAAAAGAGGCAGGGGCATGTATTACATTTGATCCAAATCTTAGAGAACCATTGTGGAAGTCTTTAGAAGAAGCACATGAACAAGTTGCTTGGGGACTTGCACAGGCTGATGTTGTTAAGATTTCAGATAATGAGATTACATGGTTTACGGGTTTAGAGGATTATGATGCTTGTTTAGCAAAGCTGCAAGAATTGTTTCCAAATTTGAAATTGATTTGTTTGTCAATGGGAGCAGATGGTTCTATTGCATGTAACCAGAAGCATAAAGTTTTTGTTCCGGCGTATTTACAGGAAAATACAATTGAAACGACAGGTGCAGGAGATACATTTTGTGCTTGTATGATCGATGCGGTATTGAAGAATGGAACAGACATGGATGAAAATGCTTTGCGGCAAATGTTGCAGATGGGAAATGCTGCAGCGTCCATTGTTACGACTAAGAAGGGTGCTTTGCGCGTTATGCCTAGCTTAAATGATGTTCTTGCCTTATTAGCAGAAAGAGAGAATTGAGAGCTATGAAGCAGGAAACGATTGATAGAATACGCAAATTTACAGAAGATAGGGATTGGGATCAATTTCATTCTCCTAGTAATTTAGCGAAGTCTATTGTGATAGAGGCAGCAGAATTGTTGGAGTGCTTTCAGTGGAGTGATGAATATGATGCACAACATGTGAAAGAAGAATTGGCGGATGTAATAGTGTATTGCCAAAATTTATTAGATAAGTTGGATCTTGATGTAGATGAAATCGTAAATATGAAAATGACGATGAATGAAGCAAAGTATCCAGTTGCTAAAGCAAAAGGCAATGCTAAAAAATACGATGAACTATAGTGGAGAAATATATGTATTTGTTTTTAGATGTAGATGGGACGATCATCAACTATAGAGGTGAAACACCTATTTCTGCTAGAGCAGGATTATTGGAAGCACAGAAAAATGGGCATCAATTGATTGTTTGTACTGGATGTTCAGAGTGTGAGATCCTTGGTAGAAATATTGGTGTGGATTTCGATGGTATTATAGGTGGAAATGGGTGTTATGTAAGAATGCATGACACAGTGATTTTACATAAGCCATTGACGTTGCAGCAGTGTACGCATTTTGTGGATTGGTGTCAAAAAAGACATCTTGCATTTCGACTAGAGTGTAATGATGGAATGTACGTGAGTGAAGACTATGCTGAAAAGTCTCAAAAAGCCCGAATGAAATATGTGCATGGAAATGCTGTTGGCAAGCCTGTTTCAAATACTTTGGCGCAATGGATGAAAATGGGAGCATTGTATCGTACAGATGTCAATAAAACAGCGTTTGTATTAAATAGTTATCAAGATTATTTAGATGCCAAAGAAGAATTTCGTGATTTGATCGTTGATACTTGGGGCGGTAAAGGTGAACTTGCTTTGTTTGGCGCAGTGAGAAGTGCTGGCGTGGATAAAAAGACGAGCATTGCTTTATTGATGGAACAGATGCATATAGATAAAAGTGAATGTATTGCTTTTGGTGATGGTGTTGTTGATATACCGATGTTTGAAGCTTGTGGTATGAGCGTAGCAATGGGAAATGCAAATGATGGTGTTCAGCGTAGTGCAACGTATGTGACGGGTGATGTGGATGAAGATGGTTTATATCAAGCATTGCGTCATTTTGGTTTGATTGGATGTGAAAAAAATGAAGAAGCATAGAATCATAACAACGATATTGGGTGTTTGTTTGGCAACAGTTCTTTGTATTAGACCAATACGCGCAGAGCAATCTTTTTCGGATTTTGAAAATAGTTTGTTTAAAGAACTAATGGAATCTGATTATACAACTATGCATTTTGGCGTGCGTGATTATGAATCTTATGGCATTGAAAAACCAGAAGTGAATATCGGTGAAATGTGTTGGGATGATTTTGCGGAGAGTGTAGAAAAAGATCAAGATGCTTTAGATACATTACATACATTTTCTTATGATGACTTGTCTCAAGAAGAACAAGTAGATTATCGTACATTAGAATTCTTTTTAGAAAATGAAAAACAAAGAAATTCTTATCCATATTTTGCATGGATATTTGATAATTCAGATGGTTTGTTTGGAAATCTATTGACAACATTAACAGAATTTGTATTTTATGAAAAACAAGATATTGATGATTATTTAACGGTATTAGCATCATTGCCAGATTTTTTGGATGATTGCATGGTCGTAACAAAAAAGCAAGCAGATGCTGGATATTTTTTAACAGATTCTATGCTTTCTGAAACAGAAGATGCAATTGATAAATTTGTTTCCAAAGTGGATGACAATGAATTGATAACGATATTCAATGAAAATATTGATGCTTTTGATGGATTGCGTGAAGAAGAAAAACAATCCTATAAGCAAAAGAATCAGGAACTTGTCATACATACATGTATTCCAGCATATCAAAAAGTTGGAGAAGAATTGTTGCAGCTCAAAGGAAAAAGAAAAGGGGAATACAATGTTTCTTCTTTGCAGGATGGTGCAGACTATTATGAAGTATTAGCGCAATATAAAACGAGTATAAATGCAGACGTAGAATCTATTCTAGATCTTTGTACGCAATATATGAATCAAATGGTTGCTGAAACAATGACAATTTTAAAAAATGGGAATACTTCTTTAGGTGCAGATCTTTCTTTTGATAGTGCAGAAGATGTGCTTTCATATTTGGAAAATCATATGGATGCATTACCAGAGCTTTCTAATGTGAATTATACAGTGCAGTATTTGGATCCAAGTGTTGCCAATGATAGTATAGTTGCTTATTATTTGTCACCTGCTGTGGATGATGCAGATGATAATGTGATCAAGATCAATGGTGATAATGTATCTGATACGCTAGACCTTTATACGACTTTAGCACATGAAGGTTTTCCAGGGCATTTGTATCAGAGAAACTATGTTGCACAAAATCATATTGCACCAATTCGTACACAAATCAATTTGATGGGATATCAAGAAGGTTGGGGCATGTATGCGGAAGGACTAGCATTAGAAACAAGTGGCTTAGAGGACGATGTTGCAACATACCAAAAGTTAAATATTGAATTGTCATATGTATTAGATGCAGCAGCAGATCTAGGCGTCAATGGACTAGGATGGGGTACTAAAGAATTGTCTTCATATCTAGAAAAACTTGGTTTTGATGGTTCTATGGCAAAAGATCTATATGATTTTGTAACGAGTAGACCTGGTGTTCTTTTGCCGTATGGTGTTGGCGTAACTGTATTTGAGTTATTGCGTCATAAGGCAGAAAACGCAATGGGAGATGCATTTGATTTAAAAGCATTCAATCAAGTACTTTTAGATGGTGGTGATCGTCCATTTGAAGTGGTAGAAGATGATGTCAATACGTATTGTGGATTAGAAGATACAGACGAAAATAATATTCTTTCTCATACACATAATAAAGAAACACAATCAGATAATGAAAAGAAGAGTGATTTCAATTGGCTGCTATATAGTGTTGGCGGCATTGCGATAGTGGCAGTTGGAGGAATTGCTTTAGTGAAACTTGTGAAGAATAGAAAGAGAGATCCATTGGCATGATACATAATGATTGGTGGGCATTTTTACAAAAAGAATGGCAAGAACCATATTTTGAAAAACTATCTGCTTTTGTTCATACAGAATATGAAACAAAAACAATATTTCCTCCAAAGAATAAAGTTTTTTCAGCATTTGAAGCTTGTGCATACAAAGATATTAAAGTCGTGATATTAGGCCAAGATCCATATCATGAAGTGAATCAAGCACATGGAATGTGTTTTTCTGTTAATCTAGGTGTAAAGATTCCTCCGTCTCTTATGAATATTTATAAGGAATTGCAGAATGATTTAGGTTGCTATATTCCTAATAATGGGTATTTAATGCCATGGGCAAGACAAGGTGTATTTCTTTTGAACACGGTAATGACCGTACAAGAAGGCAGAGCGAATTCTCATGCAGGAAAAGGCTGGGAAATTTTTACAGATCATGTCATTCAAGAAATCAATAAAAAAGATACACCTGTTGTATTTTTGCTTTGGGGAAGGAATGCAAGAAACAAAGCGGCAATGATTGATCAAACAAAGCATTTGGTTTTAGAATGTGCACATCCTTCGCCATTATCTGCATATAATGGTTTCTTTGGGTGTCGGCATTTTTCGAAAGCAAATGCATTTCTAAAACAACATGGGCAGCAGCCAATTGATTGGCAAATTAAAAATATTACATGATATACAATGAAGAATGGGTAATGCAAAGAAAAAACCATAACCATGGTTTATGTGCTTTGCGAAAAGTATTAAATAATTGTGGAAATCCACAAAATCAAATTCGTTGTATCCATATTGCTGGTACAAATGGCAAGGGAAGTACAACGAACTATCTAAAAGATATTCTAATGGCAGAAGGATATCGTGTTGGCATGTTTACTTCTCCGCATTTAGTGGAGCATAGAGATCGCATACGTATCAATGATGCTTGGATCAGTGAGGAAGAATTTCGTACATATTTGATGAAATATATTGATGATATTCTTGAAAATGATCTTGGTATGTTTGAAATAGATACATTGATTGCATATGTTTGGTTTCGTGACAAGCATGTAGATTATGCATTAATTGAAACAGGGCTTGGAGGAAGACTAGATAGTACAAATTTAATAGAATCACCAGAGATGTGTTTGATTACATCGATTGGTTATGATCATATGCAAATATTAGGGAATCGTATAGAACAGATTGCTTTTGAAAAGGCGGGGATTATTATGCCGTATAGTTTGTGTATTCTTGCAAATGTAAATGAA
>CALBJM010000143.1 GCA_937893225.1 uncultured Erysipelotrichaceae bacterium
TGTGCCTGTCTTTCACCAACAGAAATTCTCTTTTCAATCATAGCCTTTGGCGCATGACCCTTTCTGAATCCGCTGATTTCGACTTTAGCCGCGATTTTATTAAATGCCTTTTCTACGGCATTCTTCCATTCGTCGCCTTCGATTGTGACATTCATGTCACCCATTGATTTTTCTTTCAGTGTCCAAGTTGACATTGTTATTCTCCTTTTCATTTCGTGCCCGTGTATTATAACAAAATTCATCCAATAGTGCTATATTTACACATGAAATTCACTCAAATATAATAGCACCATCATTGGCACTGTCAACATTTGAGTGCTAAATAATGGTGCTTTTTTTATATAATTTTTATACTTTATAGCACTATAACCCACATGTCCGTTAAATAAGAGACGAACATTAACTTTTTACATTCAAAATTCCAACTTCTTTAGAAACTTTTTTGATCATATCTTCACGTCCCATCATTTGACAGATTTGTTCAAAGACATCAAATGCTAAAGCTTTTCCTTCACTTTCTTCATAGGACAAAGGTAAAAACATAAATACTTCATGAATCAAAAGCGTTTTAGACATTTCGTACATGTCTAAATTTTTAGCAAACCATTTCTGCAAATAGGAAAGTGCACAAAGAAAGCCTTTTGACTTTGCACAAGGTGTCACAGAATCACCGTAAAATGTATATTCAATGTCCTGCTTGTTCCACACAAATTCTTCTTGTATTTCTTGTTCTGCAATTGCCTCTACAAGCAATGCTGCAGCCTCAGGATATGGTTCCCCTTTTAAATAGTTTTGTATTTCTTCTATGCAGTCTCGTAAATTATGATTGGTTATTTTAGAACATGCCGCTAATTGTTGTTGCGGATTGCCTTGCAGATCATCTAATAACGCATCAAGTGTTTCTTCGGTTGTTTTACTTTTATCGGCTAAAGAATACCTTACTGTTTTTCGTAATTCTTTCAATTTTTCTTCCACATCTTGTGGAATGTATGGCATACTAAATTCTTTTTTTATTAAAAACATTGCTTCTTCATATTTTGCAGAATTGATTAAATCCTGTATTTCTTTTATTAATTCATCATAATAATTTTCCATATACATACCCATAAAAAATAGCCATCACTTAGTGATGGCTAAACAGTGTCCTGGAGCAGATTCGAACTGCTGACCGTCCGCTTAGAAGGCGGGTGCTCTATCCAGCTGAGCTACCAAGACAGCGTATTAAATATACCAACACTTCTTTTTTTTGTCTACCCTTTTCTCAAAAATTATAGATTTTCTTTTCAACAATGATTTCTTTTCCATCTAGCCGTACCACCATATAACTAGGCATAGAACCATCGCGATTATGCCAAATACTCCCTGGATTCAAACAGCGGACTCCATAGTATGTTGAATCAGCTGGAATATGGGAATGTCCATACATAGCAATATCACACTTTTTTGCTTTTGCATAACGTGCGAGTTGTTGTGGCTGTCCAAAAATCATATGCATGTGTCCATGAACAATGAGAATCGTATGTTCGCCAATTGTTATGATTTTTTCCGTAGGAAAGGCGTGGAAGTAGTCATTATTTCCTTGCACACACGAAAAACCATCCAATTCATATGGATGCATTTCTGAATCTCCGCAATGTATAAAATAGTCCGTTATCGGATATGTTTCTTTTAGAAACTTGAGAGGTTCTTTCTTTCCATGATTATCCGAAACCAATACAATCTCTTCCATGCGTATATGATAACAGTCTTTGTGCTTTTGTGCACAAATATGTGCTAAAATATTTTTATGAACTACGATTTATATCCATACAACTTTTATATTTTATTGGGGTGTTGTCTATTGGTGATTCTCTTTCTTTTTATAACGCTTTCGCATTTAACAAAATTGGCTAGATCCATGCAAAATCAGGCAGAAGGATTGAAAAAATGTGTAAAGATTGCAGAGAATGCACAACTTAAGCAAGAAGCAATACGTCAAAAACATGCTGAGAATCATAAATATGATGCATATAAAAAAGCATTTTTGCCTTTTGCTTTAGCTGTCTTTATGATTTATCGAGAGAATGATTCATATAAAGGCATCAAAGGCTATAAAAAGGCAACGAAAGATGTGCTAACAAGAAACTTTAAATTATCACAATTTGAATACCTATTACAACATTTTAG
>CALBJM010000144.1 GCA_937893225.1 uncultured Erysipelotrichaceae bacterium
TCATACAACAAAGGAAATTATTGGTGGCCCTGATGTACAGTCAAGAGGTGTCATTTACTTGAAAGATGCCGATTACATTGTTAAGCAAATTGGTATTTTAATGGAAAATGCAATCAATGAAGCTGTTAAAGAAAAGAGATATGACAATATGGAAGTTCGTGCAGAAGCAAGAGAAAAGATTGCACGATATGTTCTCCATGAAACTGGAAAGAGACCAATGATTCTTCCAGCAATCATTGAAATCAATACAAAAGAATAAGAGGATTACGTGGCTAGAAAAACAAAAGCACAATTAAAACGAGAAAGAGAAAAAGAAATACGACAATGGATCACAGTAGTGATCCTTTTCGCACTCATCCTGATTGCAATGTTGAAATCGGGGATTATTGGCATATTTTTATACAACTTACAGCGTTTTTTACTTGGCTCTTTATTTTGGGTAGTCATAGGTTCATTGATTGTTTTGATTTTGATAGATGTCATGAATCGTCATAATGATGCAGATGATATCAATCCTGTTCCATTTGTATTATTAAATAGCGCACTTCTTTTGATTTGTGCCTATATTTCCACTCATGAAGTTGGTTTGGATGTATTTATGCAATACTTTAGAAATATTGGTTTATATTTCTCTAATGGAGCAGAATCAATGAATGCTGGTGGAGGCGTTATAGGAGCATTGCTTTATGCAATTTGCTCGATGCTTTTTGGTCGAGTTGGTGTGATTATAGCAATCGTTGTTTTATGCGTGATTTCTGCATTATTGATAGTCTCTTTGGATGTTTATAAAAAAGCATTTCAAACGATTTTTGATTTCTTTAAAACGCCAGATAGAGAAGAAGAGGAAGTTCAGCAAGTAGAACAACCTGTAGAAGAAGCAGAGCCGAAAAACTTATGGATCATGCTTGAAGAACATAAAGAAAAAAAGCAAGCAAAAAAAGCGATGCTTGGATCTATCACTGTTGATGAATCACCCGAAGAAGATAAAATTACGGATACTGCAATCAATAATACCGATCAACCGCATATTACGAAAATGATCAATATTACGGCGGATAATGAACAGGAAGAAATTCCAGTAGTTTCTATACCTGGTAAAACGATTTCTTCTAATTCTTCTGTATTTATCAATGTAGATGATTTAAATGATTCTGTTGAACAACCTGAAGCATTGGAACTAACAGATGATTTGAGTCTAGATGCTATTGCAGAAGCAGAATCCCTAGAAGATGTACAGGAAGAAATTCCAGAAGAAACGATTCAAGATAGTCAAGTACAAGAAGAGATAAAACCACAAGCAAAGAAAGAAGAAATCAAACTTTCAAAGAAACCATACAAGATTCCAACAGCACGTATGATTTCGCAAATGTTAGATCCGCTTCCAGATCAAACTGCGAATAATGAGAATGAAGTTGCAGCTAAAGAAAAAGGACAATTGTTGATCAATATTCTAAACAATTTTGATATAGAAGCAGAATTGATTGATACGCATATTGGACCATCTGTTACGCAATTTGAAATTAAGCCAAATGCAAATGTAAAAGTTAGTAAGATCCTTGGCCTTGCGGATAATATCAAAATGGCTCTAGCGGCGAAAGACGTGAGAATAGAAGCACCAATTCCTGGAAGAAATGCAGTAGGTATTGAAATACCAAATGTCAAAAGTACCCCAGTTAAATTACGTGAAATTATTACGCATGTTTCTGATAAAGACAAGAAGCAGCCGTTGTTATTCTTTGTTGGAAAAGATTTACTTGGTCAAACTGTTACATGTAGATTAGATAAAATGCCGCATTTGTTGATTGCTGGTGCGACAGGTTCAGGTAAATCTGTTTGTATGAATGCAATTATCACATCACTCTTATTGCGAACAGATCCTGATGATGTAAAAATGCTATTGATAGATCCAAAGAAAGTAGAATTTACACCGTATAGTAGAATTCCTCATTTGATAGGACCAGTAATTAATGATCCAACGCAAGCCAATAATGCTTTGAAGTGTATCGTTCAAATCATGGATGAGAGATATAATATCTTTGCGGCAGCAGGGGTAAGAAATATTGAAGTATTTAATGAAAAAGTGAAGCAGCAAAATGGGCAAAAAAATCCAGATGGATCACCAGCGCCTAAGAAAATGCCATATATTGTTGTTATCATTGATGAGCTTGCAGATCTTATGGCTGTAGCAGGAAAAGATGTTGAACAATCCATTCAGAGAATTACACAGTTAGCTAGAGCTGCTGGTATTCACTTGATCGTAGCGACACAAAGACCTTCTGTAGATGTCATTACAGGCATTATTAAAGCAAATATTCCTAGTAGAATTGCTTTTGCGGTTTCTTCAGGAACAGATTCGAGAACGATATTGGACCATGTTGGTGCGGAACGTTTATTAGGCAATGGTGATATGTTGTATATGCCGATAGGAGCTAGTTCTTCTATGCGCACACAAGGCGTATTTGTGACAGATGAAGAAGTACAGCGTATTACGAATTATGTTTCTCAATGGACACCAATGTATAATGACAAATTTGTATTATTAGAAGGTATAAATGATGGCAGTGGAATTGGTGGCGTAGCGACAATCAATGATGATCCATTGTTTAAAGAAGTCAAAGAATATGTTGTGGAAGCCCAAAAAGCATCTACTTCTTTATTGCAAAGAAGATTTGGAATTGGGTATAATCGAGCAGCACGTATGATTGACGCATTGGAAGAAGCAGGTGTTATAGGCCCAGCACAAGGCTCTAAGCCTAGAGATGTATACCTAAAACCAGAAGACTTAGGTATAGACAAACAAAACGAGGATTTCTAAACTGCAGTTATCTGCAGTTTTTCTTTACATTTGCTTAAAGCGTGTTATATTGTAATAGATAAATTTCAGGGCAGGGCGTAATTCCCGACCGGCGGTAAACTCCGCGAACCTATTTGGTTGAGCTGGTGAAATTCCAGCAGCGACAGTATAGTCTGGATGAAAGAGATTTTATCTTTTTTATAGTTTTGTATGTACCCGGAGTTTATCTTTAAACCCCGGTTTTTTGTTTAGAGGGGTAGGAGGTAGACAAATGACAACAGCATCAAAAACAAAAACTTCTCGCTTAACAACACGTTACATCGCAGTAACTGCAGTATTATCTGCATTGGCATTCGTTTTACAATTGATAGAAATTCCTATTCCAATGTTTATGCCAACTTTTATTAAATTTGACTTATCTGATCTTCCAGCGTTGATTGGTGCATTTTCAATGGGACCAGCATGCGGCGTGATGTGCGAATTCTTAAAAAATATGCTGCATGCTATACTTTCTTCACATTCATTTGGTGTAGGGGAATTATCAAACTTTATCTTAGGGGCGATTTTTGTTGGTATTTCTGGTTGGTATTACCAGACTCACAAATCTAAGAAAGGTGCAATCATTGGCTCTGTTATTGGTGCAGTAGTCATGGCAATTGCTTCTTTTCCATCCAATTTGTTTGTAGTATATCCTGTGTATTATAACTTTT
>CALBJM010000145.1 GCA_937893225.1 uncultured Erysipelotrichaceae bacterium
TTTCATTTACTGCTTAAGAAGCTTCAAAATACCTGCCACATAGATTTCAACTTGCTTTACAAGATCATCTACTGGACACCATTCATTTGCATTATGAATCTTGTAATCTTTACCAGGGAATGCACATCCAAAAGCAACTGTATTATTGATACCTTTTGCATAAGTACCACCACCAATAACCAATGGTTCTGCATCATCGCCTGTTACTTCACGATATGCCTCTGTCAAAGACTCTACTAAAGGTGTATCTGTAGAATAATATAAAGGATCATGTGTACTATCAACGATGATTTCTCCACCTTCTCCAACAAGATATTCACTACAAGCCTTAATAATTTGCTTTCCTGTCATAGTAACTGGAAAACGAACATCGATATTTCCGGAAATCACACCATCTTTCATATGAATATAGCCACAATTTAGTGTTAGATCACTATATTCATCCTTCAAGTTCAGCCCAAGACCTTCACCATCTGTATGTAATCCAATTCTAGAACAATAGAAGTCCACAAATGGATCTTGATATCCAGACTCTTTTAAGCCCGTCAACAAATAAGAAATTGCATTGACACCAAGCGTTGGCATACTAGCATGTGCAGCAACACCATGTACAGTAATCTTTACTGTATCATCTCCATCAACGATTTCATATTCAATATTGTTGTTATTAAAATAATCTTCTAGCTTTTTCTTAGAAAAAGAACATTTATCAACAATAATATAACACTCACTACAAACGATATTTCCAGCAGTACCACCTTGAATATCACGAATGCCTGTCTTCTTTGAAACATAATGTGCATCAAAAATGCCCTTTTCACCATTGATGCATGGAAAATCGCCATCTGGTGTAAAACCATATTCTGGCTGCTCATCATGTTCAACATAATATTTTAAGCACTTTGAGCCAGTTTCTTCATTACAACCCATAATCAAACGTATACGCTTGTTTAGCGGAATACCCATATCTTTAATGACCTTCAAGGCAATCATGCTTGCAACAACGCCACCTTTATCATCAGAAACACCTCTACCATACAGGATGCCATCTTTTTCAACCATCTGATACGGATCAGTGTTCCAACCATCTTCTTTACGCGCTGGCACGACATCTAGATGACCAACGATAGCTATCATTTGATCACCTTCACCCATTTCACCATAACCGATATAGTTATCTAGGTTCACTGTTTTCAATCCATCTTCTTCAAGCATTTGCAAAGCTGCCGCTAACGCTTTCTTTGGGCCTTGCCCAAATGGAGCATTTTCTTCAGCTTCTCCTTGTTCACTATTAATGGATACCAATTCCCCAAGTCTTTTCACTAGCTCTTGACGATATCCTTCACTCATAGACTTAACATCCATGTTAAAACCCCTCCTAGAATTTCAATGCCTTTATTCTACACTTTTTTTTCAGAAAGTGATACAACCAATCCAATTGGACAATGATCACTTCCCATCACATCATCATAAATCAGAGCATCTTCTACATGCTTCATGAATCGCTCCGACACTAGAAAATAATCAATTCTCCAACCAGCATTTCTTTCACGTGCTTTAAATCGATATGACCACCAAGAATACTGAATCTTATCTGGATATAAAGTGCGGTACGTATCCGTAAACCCAGCAGCTAATAATTGCGTCATTTTATCTCGTTCTTCGTCAGAGAATCCTGGATTCTTTCGATTAGACTGTGGATTTTTAATGTCTATCTCTTCATGTGCAACATTCAGGTCTCCTGTATAGATAACAGGCTTGATTGCATCTAGTTTTTGCAAATGCTTTTTCAGCATTGCTTCCCATTCCATACGGAAGTCTAATCTCTTCAATCCATCTTTGGAATTTGGAACATACGCACAAACAAAGTAGAAATCTTCATATTCTAAAGTGATGACTCTACCTTCCAAAGTATCATCTCCGTCC
>CALBJM010000146.1 GCA_937893225.1 uncultured Erysipelotrichaceae bacterium
AAAATACAGACGTATTAATGAAAGAATATACAGAATTTCAAAAAGCATTACCAGGTAGGCATTTGGTTTCAACTTTACCACACACTGTAGAAGTTTTGAAGGAATTAAAAAAGCAAGGGTATGTTACTGCTATTGTGACATCACGATTGAGTGAATCTTGTGAGACTTGGGTAGAAGATTTGGAGATTGAAGAGTACTTCAATATGATTGTTGGTACGGAAAGATATCGCCATGCAAAACCTAGTCCAGATGGAATTATCGAAGCATGTGAAATGTTAAATGTTGGTCATGATAGTGTTGTTTATATTGGTGATAATGTGTCTGATGTACAAGCTGGTAAAAATGCTGGAGTATTCACAATTGGATATATAACAAATGAAGAAAAACGCGAAAAAATCGAAGCAGAGAAACCAAATGCGACGATTTCAGATATCATGGAACTTTTAAAAGTATTAGAAGAAAAGCATGACTGGAGCAGTGATTTAATATGACTGATTTTGAATACGAACAAATGATTTGCTGGAAGAAAAATGAATTTCATGAAAATGGATGGAATGCGATGGATATGTGTGTGAAAGATATTCTGATATGCGAGGATGATCTTCTTGATGCTATAGAAGGTATGAAGAGAAACATGCTTGAAGGTGATAGTGTTATCCATGGGGATATTGCACATCCAGATTTAACATTGGTTGTTCGGTATTATTGTGATAATTTAAGTACTGATAGAAAACGGATCTTTGGCTGATTCGTTTTTTTCTTTTGTTGTTCCTGAAATTGTATTGTTTTAAAATGATAGCGGAATAAAGAGAGGTGGTTACATGGAAAAGAATAAAAGAGTGGTACTTGTTTCTGGGATGAGTGGTGCTGGAAAGAGTGTTGCGACACGTAGTTTAGAAGACATGGGGTATCATGTGATTGATAATTTTCCTGTGCAGCTTGTTTCATTACTTGTAGATATGATTGAGACGAGTATTGATCCTCGCTATAGTTACATTGCTTTATCAACTTCAGCACAAGATTTTGCGGATTTTTTAAGGTTGCTAAAAGGGCAGAATATCGAAGTACAAGTCTTGTTTCTAGATGCTAATGATTCTGTTTTGCTGCATCGTTATAAGAGTACAAGACGTACGCATCCTTTGTTGTTGAGCAATACTTGTAATACATTAGATGAAGCAATTTCTGTGGAAAGACAGATGTTTGCAAAAAACATGAACAATTCATTTATTACAATAGATACTTCTTTCCTTTCAGAAAAAGAATTTAAGAAAAAGATAGAATTGTACTTTTCTAAAGAACAAGTTCCAGTGTTTTCTATTTCGTTTGAATCATTTGGATATAAATATGGTGTTCCAATGGATGCAGATTTGATGGTGGATGTGCGTTTTCTGCCAAATCCATTTTGGGAAATTACTTTACGCCCATATAATGGAAATGATAAGTGTGTGTATGATTATGTAATGAATAAGCCTGAAACAATCGAATTTCTAGAAAAATTAACGGCTTTTATGGATTATGCATTTGAACAATATGCAAATGAAGGGAAAAATCATTTTACAGTAGCGATAGGTTGTACAGGTGGGCAGCATCGTTCTGTAGCAATCACAAATTGGTTGTTTGATAACTACAGTAAAAAATACAAATGTTATAAACAGCATAGAGAAGAGAAAGTTTGGGCACGCGAACATGAATAAGAAAGTTGTTGTGATTGGTGGCGGACATGGGCAGTCTGCAATTTGCAGGGGCATAAAGAATATTGAAAATTTAGATATTAGCGCAATTGTTACGGTTGCAGATGATGGTGGATCTACGGGAAGATTACGTAGACAGTTTCATATTCCTGCTATGGGAGATATTCGAAATGTCATGATTTCACTGAGTGCAAATGATGATTTGATGACTGCGTTAATGGACTATCGTTTTGATGATCCAAATGGTACAGAGGAAGATATTGCTGGACATAATCTTGGAAACTTGATTTTAACTGCTTTGACGCAACAGTGTGGTTCCTTTTTAGAAGCGGTCCAAAAAGTACAAAGCATCTTAAATGTTAAAGGGAAAATCATTCCAGCAACTTCGCAAGTTATTACACTTTATGCACAGATGGAAGATGGGGTAATTGTTAGAGGTGAAGCAAATATTCCGGATGTCAATAATCATATACGCAAAGTGTTTTATGAAACATATGTGCGTGCAGAAAAAGAAGCGGTAAAAGCAATAGAAGAAGCAGATTTGATTATATTTGGTATTGGTTCGGTCTATACAAGTATACTTCCAAATGTTATTATTCCAGATATTCGTTCTGCTTTGAATCGTGCTAAAGGAAAAAAAGTGTATTTTTGCAATGCGATGACACAGCCTGGAGAAACAGATGGGTATAGTGTGGAAGATCATGTGGATGCATTATTAAAACATGGTACACCAGTTGATGAAGTTGTTGTAGCATCTGATCCTTTGCCAAAAGAAAGTATTGAAGCATATGCAAAAGAAGGCAGTAGTGTTGTAACGATTCGTGATAAAGAGCATGCGTATAGCATTCGCGAAGTATCTTTATTGCGCTTTGATGGACATTTAATACGCCATGATCCAGAAAAAATCAAACAAGTTGTAGAACAATTATTAGGAGAGTAAAACGTGTCATTTTCATCAAATGTAAAACAAGAAGTTTCATCAAAAGTCATGGAAGGTAACGATGCAAGAGCAGAGTTATCTGCTTTAATACAGATGACTTCTTCTTTATCCTTTTCTAATCGTGGTATGACAATTCTTGTTATGGTTGAAAATGCTGCAGTTGCACGAACGATTTATCGTATGATCAAAGAACGGTTTAATAGTGAAATTGAGTTATTTGTTAAAAAGAAGATGAATCTTAAGAAAAATCGTATTTATGGTTTGCGGATATTGTCTGGTGCACCTGTTATATTGACTGAGTTAGGAATTTATAGTGCAAGAGGGTTGTTGGAAAAACCTCTGCAAAAGATCGTTGCTACGGATAATAGTGCACGTGCATATTTGGTTGGGGCATTTTTAGCTTCTGGTTCAATCAATCCTCCTGAAAAAACAGATTATCATTTAGAAATAACTGCTGCAAATGAAAGCCATGCGTATTTTTTACAGGATGTGATGAATCGTTTTTATTTGAATGCTAGAGTAATTGAGCGAAGGAAGCGTTTTATAGTGTATGTGAAGGCAGCAGAAAAGATTGCGGATTTTTTAAGAATCATAGAGGCAGAGCAGGCTTTGTTTGATTTTGAAAATATTCGTATTGAAAGAGATCTAGCAAATAATATTCAAAGATTGAATAATATTGATGTGGCAAATGAAATGAAAGCACAATCTGCAGCAACGAAGCAATTGGAAGACATCGCTTGTATTGAAGGGTCTTTTCTGTATGATAACTTAGACCAAAAGCTGAAAGATGTTATTGCAATAAGGAAAGCGTATCCTGATAGTTCATTAACGGAATTGTGTGCGTTATTAGAAGAAAAAACTGGTAAATCAGTATCAAAATCAGGGTTAAGACATCGATTTGTGAAAATTCATGATATGGCAGAAGAGGTGAGAAATCGTGCGTCGTAGTTACTTTATTCTACTGGCGTTAGATTGTGTCGTGGTGTGTGCATTATGTCTGTTGCAGCAAGAATGGTCGATCCTGTTTGTTGTATTAGGACTTATGTTTGCGATTGCTTCTTTTCGTACAAAACATGTAATCAACGAGACAGAAAAACTTCGTAGGAAGGAAGAATGGTATGATTCAAAGAGCAAAAACAGAAAATATAGATGAGATCAAAGAATTATGGGCAATTTGCTTTCCCGATGTTGATGCAAGGTACCGTGAATTCTTTTTGAAGAGTGTTTTGCAGCCAGAGGATTGTTATATTAAAGTGTTGGAAGGTAAAATCGTAGCGGCTCTAGTAAGAAATAAACATGCATATATGTTCAATTCGCGTGTTTTGCAAGCAAGTATGATCATGGGGGTTTGTGTGCATCCGGATTATCGTCATAGAGGGTACATGCATGAGTTAATGGATTTGATCGTTGATGCTTGTGAACATAGCGAGTTGCTAACTCTGATTCAAACAGAGCATCCTGAAGGGTATGAACCATTTGGATTTAGAACGATTTATAATCGCATGCAATTTCAGATTGAGAGAAAAGATGTAAAGCGTATAACAAATTTTGGGTGTGCATATGATCCTACACCAATTGATTTATTGAAAGTGTACTCTGCTTTTATAAAGAGATTTAATGGATTTTATACAAGAACACTAGAAGATTTTGTGAGATTTAAAAAAGAAATCAAGGCAGTTGGTGGGAAAGTTGTTGCTTATTATAATGGAAAAGATCAAATTCAAGGTTATGCAGCAATGATTCCAGATGGAAATCAATTGCGTGTACAAGAAATCGTGTATCTGGATTCAATGTCTTTGATCAAGTTGTGTAATGCAGCATTGCAGGAAAAAAAGATTGTAAATCTATATGTTTCGGAAGCTGAAGATCTTTCATTGGTGTTCCCTGATGCATTGAAAAAGGAATATGGTTCTACGATGGTGCGTTTAAATGATGCTAAATTGTTTTCTAAAGCATTTCGTAGAAGGGTCGAAAATGTAGAAGAAGCATTTGCCTTGTCTCATAAGCCTTTGAATTTGAATGAGTTTTATTGATAGGTGGTGATTTCACTACCTTTTTTTTATACATGTATAAAAAATTTTGTGAGACTATGGTAAATTAAATAATTCACAATTGACGATGGACGTCGTAACTTCTATAATTTAATAGCAACAAAGGAGGTCTTAAAAAGACAATATGACAGATGTAAGAGTTGCTATTAATGGTTTTGGCCGTATCGGCCGTCTTGCTTTCAGACAGATGTTTGATGCAGAAGGTTATGAAGTAGTTGCTATCAACGACTTAACAACACCTCATATGCTTGCTCATCTTCTCAAGTACGATTCTTCTCAGGGTCGTTACGTTGCTATTGGTCATGAAGATGATGTAACAGCTGATGATGAAGCTGGTACAATCACAGTTAAGGGCAAGACAATCAAGATTTACAAGGAACCAGATGCAAATAATTGCCCATGGGGTGACTTGGATGTTGATGTAGTATTGGAATGCTCCGGTTTCTACACATCTAAGGCAAAGGCACAGGCTCATATCAATGCTGGTGCTAAGAAGGTTGTTATTTCTGCTCCTGCAGGAAATGATCTTCCAACAATCGTTTACAATGTAAACCATGAAACATTGACACCAGAAGATAAGATTATTTCTGCTGCTTCTTGTACAACAAACTGCTTGGCTCCAATGGCTAAGGCATTGAATGATTTGGCTCCAATCGAATCTGGTATCATGTGCACAATCCATGCATATACAGGTGATCAGATGATCCTCGATGGACCACAGAGAAAGGGTGACTTGCGTCGTTCTAGAGCTGGTGCTGTTAACATCGTTCCTAACTCTACAGGTGCTGCTAAGGCTATCGGTCTTGTAATTCCTGAATTGAATGGTAAGTTAATTGGTGCTGCTCAGCGTGTACCTACTCCTACAGGATCAACAACATTGTTGTTCGCAGTTGTAGATAAGGCTGTAACAGTTGATGAAGTAAATGCTGCTATGAAGGCTGCTGCTACTGAATCCTTCGGCTATAACACAGATCCAATCGTATCTAGCGATATCGTTGGTATGAGATATGGTTCTTTGTTTGATGCTACACAGACAATGGTTTCTCCATTAGCTGATGGCAAGACACAGGTTGAAGTAGTTTCTTGGTACGATAACGAGAACTCTTATACATCTCAGATGGTTCGTACAATCAAGTACTTCGCAAACGTTAAGTAATTGAATCATTACAATGAAAGGTGGTAGAGAAATCTATCATCTTTTTTTTGCGCCTTTCCGTTTGAGTTGAAAACAATCGTATTAACTTATAAAATAGTAAAGACGGAGGTAAATATGAATAAGTTACCTGAGAAGCTAGTTTTATTAAGAAAATATTACAACTTATCCCAAGGAGATATAGCAACACGTATGCATGTTCCAGTGACTGTGTATATGCAATGGGAAAATGGAAACACGATTTGCGAAATTCAGCAGTTGAAAGAATTGGCTGATTTGTTTGGTATTCAATTAGATGATTTATTAGATAATACAAAGACGATCGTAATTCCAGAGCCTAAAATAGATCAAAGTGTAAATATTCCGTTCAATGGTGGACAAGATATTAATGCTACGCAAACATATGGGGATGGACTTGCAGATACGATGCAGACGCAACAATTTTCATCTTTGGATGACGGGACAAGTGATGCCGGTTCTACACGCGTGATGGATTCTTCAACTCTTAAAGATTCAGATGATGATACATTTGATGAAGAAGAGGAAGATGACGATGATACACCAGTAGAAAAGCCAAAGAAAAAGAAGTTGATGCCTAATGCAAAGAAAAAGAAACAGTCTATGATGATTGTGATTGGAGTTGCCGTTTTGGTTGCGGTAATTGCGATAATGATTTTATTCTTTAACAAAGCTAATTCTTCTTTGAAAGTGGGTAGTGAAAATCGTATTGCTTTAGGAGATACGTATTCTTTATATGTAGATAATCAAGGAAATGTAAAGAAATATGGTTCATTTAATCCATCAAATGGATTTTCTTCTGCAGTACAGGTCAGTGCATTTGATAATCACGCGGCAGCTTTGTTGAAAAATGGAAAAGTTGTAAGTTCTGATGGGAATTCCTCTGTGGATAGTTGGAAGAATATCAAGTACATTGCAGCAGGAAAAGATCATACAGTAGGCGTAACGAAAGATGGAAAAGTGGAATGCGCTGGAAATGAGAGCGCATGTAAAGTTTCTGGGTGGTCTAATATATCTACAGTATATGCAGGTAATGGGTTTACAATTGGTTTAACAAATGATGGTGCTGTTAAAGCTTCTGGTAAAAATACAGATGCAGTTTCTAATCTTTCTAATATTCGCCATATAAGCGTATCTGACAACATGATCGTAGTGACAAAAAAAGATGGAACAGTTACGATATTTCCAATTGGCTCTGCTTCTACCTTAGATACGAGTTCTTGGACGGATATTCAATCTACAGCTGCAGGTTCTAGCTTAGTTGCTGGGTTGAAAAAAGATGGAACTGTTAGCATAGAGACGAGTGATACTACAATTTCTGATGCTGTTTCTACTTGGAAAAATATAAAGTACATTGCGGCTAATGGCGGAACTTTGATTGGTATCGATACTTCTGGAAAAATGCATGGTGCAGGGGATAATTCACATAACCAATATGTAGATACAACAAACTCTTCTGATGGAAAATCAGATAATAAGCTTGGCGATGTGAAGAATATACAAGTCAATGCAACTACAGCAAATGTTGTAATCAAGTGGGATGTTGTTGAAAATGCTTCATATTATGAAGTAACGATCAGTACAACGCCAGAAACGACAACAAAAACTTCCAGTAATTCTGCAAGTATTGCAGCGTCTGAATTGACGGATGGCTCTTCTTATACAATTACTGTTACCGCAAAATCAGATAGTGATGATGTTGAAGATTCTTCAGCTTCTATGACATTTACATATCAAGCTAAGAGTGTGCAATTAAGCACGCCGACAGGCATTACTTCTTCTACTACAGATGATGGCTGGACGATTCAATGGACGGCAGTAGAACATGCAGATTCCTATAAAGTTTCTATTGATGGTGGACAAGAATTTGAAGTAAATGGAACATCCTATACAGATACAGGCATTGATACAGAAGGTAATCATACAGTGACTGTCAAAGCTTGTTCTACAAATCCAACATATACAGAAAGTGAAGCTGGTACTGCAACATTGCAGTATGTGACACAAACAATAGAGATACCACTACTTTACGTGGAGCCACAAAACGATGGATCAGAAAAATATAAATATGATACGACTATAAAAGTGAAAGTTGGATTGAATTATAGTTGGGCAGATTTGGATAAATTAGCAGGTGGCTATGCTGCTAGCCAAGGGTGGACAGTGAATGATGGCAGTGAGCACATTTATTCATCAACTCATAGTCTAAAAATTCAAGTTTCGTCAAATGAAGCGCCTGTAGAAGGTCCGCAAGCAAATGGATAAAAGGGGAGCATATGGATAAAGTTTGGTATTACATGAAAAGAGATAAGTCCAAATATGGTCCTTACTCTGATAATGAATTAAAAGCATTGATTCATCAAGGAATCATTGAAAAAGATGAGTATATATGGATGACTGATATGAAAGGTTGGTTGAAAGTCGAAAATTCAATTTATTCCATATATATACCTAATGAAACTGAAGATGAAGAAAGTGAAGCAATCATGTAAAACGGTGGGAAATCCCATCGTTTTTTGTTATACTTAGTACGTTGAAACTGATGAAGGGAAATAGTAAAAATCTAGAAATATTGCAGAGAATGGCATGGTAGGTGGAAGTGCCTGTATGGAAAGATTTTGAATGCATCCTAGAGGGCTTTATCGATATGTAGATAGAGACGTTGACCGCGTTAAGGTTTTGAGAAGTAAAAAAAGTGGAACCACGTTTATGACGTCTTTTTGAAAGGACGTTTTTTTATTTTGGAGGTTATATGATCAAGCTTTATAACAGTAAAACATTACAAGTAGAAGACTTTAAACCAATTAAAGAAGGACATGTTGATATGTATGTTTGTGGACCGACGGTTTACAATTATGCACATATTGGAAATGCTAGACCAATGGTCGTTTTTGATGTATTAAAGAGATTATTTGAAGCAGAGGGATATACGGTTACGTATGTTTCTAACTTTACAGATGTAGATGATAAGATCATTAATAAAGCAATTGAAGAAAATACAACAGAAGCAGTAATTGCACAGAGATATATTGATGCGTATCAAGATGTGCGTACAATGTTGAATACAGAATTACCAGATATTACACCGCGCGTAACAGAAACGATGGACGGAATTATTTCTTTTATTCAAGAGCTTGTAGATAATGGAAGTGCGTATGTTTCTGAAAACGGAGATGTTTATTTTTCTGTGGATGCGGATGCTAAATATGGGGAAATTTCACATCAAAAATTAGATCAATTAGAGGCAGGTGCCAGAATTGAAGTGAATGATGGAAAAAAGAACCCATATGACTTTGCTTTGTGGAAAAAGACAGATAAAGGTATTCAATGGGATTCTCCATGGGGAAAAGGTAGACCTGGATGGCATACAGAGTGTGTTGTAATGATCAATCAGAACTTAGGAGAATTGATTGACATTCATGGTGGAGGAATGGATCTAAAATTTCCACATCACGAAAATGAAGTGGCTCAGCAAGAGTGTACACATCACAATGCATTAGCGAATTATTGGGTGCACAATGCGATGATCAATATCGATGGACAAAAAATGAGTAAATCTTTAGGAAACACACTTTGGGCAAAAGATATTGTTGAAAGATTGGGAACAAACTTAACGAGATGGTTGATGTCATCTGTGCATTATAGAAAAGAATTGAATTTTTCTGAAGAAACGGTTGAAACAGCAAGAAAAGAATTGGATAAGGTATTAAACCCTTTGAAACAAGTGGATATTCAATCTGAGCTTGCTGGAATTGCTATGGATTTTTCCTATGATGAAACATCGTATCGCACATTTTTAGATCAATTAGATGATGATTTGAATACACCAAATGCATATACGGTTATTTTTGATACAGTGAAAAAAATCAATCAAGGATTGCGAACAAAAGATCCAGATTGGAATGAAATTAACAAATTGAGAAACAGCGTAGTGAAGATGTTGGATATTCTTGGAATCGTAGTGAAGAAAGTACAATTGCATGAAGAAGATAAAGCACTATTTGAAAAATGGACATCTGCTAAGAAAGAAAAGAATTGGGATGTAGCTGATACATGCCGTAAAGCGTTGAGCGAAAGAGGATTGTTGTAATGAATGCAAATATGTGTTCTGGAAGAACTTTGGCATTTCTTGGGGATGCGGTTTGGTCGTTGCTAGTAAGACAATATCTCATTGAACGTGGCGAAGGTAAAGGAACTAAGCTGCAAAAAGAGAGTGTAGCAATGGTATCTGCCAACGCACAAGCACATTTTTATGAACAGCTGCATGAAATACATTTTTTAATGGAAGAAGAGGAAAATGTTTTTCGTAGAGGAAGAAATGCGAATACGGGTGCTACAGCTAAGCATACAGATGTGCAGATTTATCGAATTTCTACAGGTTTTGAAGCGATTTTTGGCGCCTTAAAACTGGAAGGTAAGGATGAAAGAATACAAGAATTATTTGAAAAGATTCTTGAATTGAAGGGTGAATAATCATGTATATTTATGGAAAGAATCCTGTAAGACAGTTGTTTCTTGAACATAAGGAAATGAAAGAATTAGTTCTTGCGGTAAATGATAAAGAATTAGAATCATTTGCACAGAGAAATCATGTTCGTGTAAGAAAAACAGATAAAAAAAATCTTACAAAAATAACGGGTACAGATCGACACCAAGGTGTAGCGGCAGAAGTGAGTGACTATAAAACATATAGCTTAGAAGAAATCATGCAAGTCGGAAATGGAAAACATGGATTGTTGATTTTGTTGGATGAATTAGAAGATCCACATAATTTAGGTGCAATTCTAAGAAGTGCAGATGCTATTGGAGCTACTGGTGTAATCTTTAAAAAGACACATGCGGTAGGTTTGACGCCTACTGTTGCGAAAGTTTCTGCTGGGGCTATTGATACAGTGAAATGCGCTGCTGTAACAAATTTATCTAGAGCAATCGAGACTTTACAAAAAAATGGTTGGTGGGTAGTTGGAACCGATATGAATGGTGAAGACTATCGAAAGTTGAAGTATGATTTTAATTGTGTATTAGTCATTGGTAATGAAGGTAAAGGTATTTCTAGATTGATTCGAGAAAAGTGTGATTATGTTGTGAAGATACCTATGGTGGGTAAAATTGAATCATTGAATGCTTCTGTATCTGCGGGTGTATTGATGTACGGCATTTTTAATGCTAGGAATCCATTGCAATGAGTAAATAGAAGGCATTATGCAAGAAATTGTGTAGTGCTTTTTTTAATTTATCAACAAATATGTGTTTATAAGTGGTGTTTTTCCACAAAGTTTTTTTGAAATTTTGGTAGTAATATGAGGACAAAATGATAGGACGAGTATGACATGATTGTGGTGGGGGAAAACCACTATGGAAAAATATAATATTTATGAATTGATTTATATGTATCACGCGGGAAGTGAATTTGCTGGACAATTAATGAAAGATTGTATGGACGGTTACTTAAAATATTGGACAAATGAGAGAGTAATGAATAGAGCAAGTGTTTCCCATATTTTTTATGAAGATTTGTATTTAGAGGGGCTATTAGCGATGTATGAGGCTATGGATACATATAGAGATGATAAAATGGCTGGCTTTATAACGTATTGTAGAAAATTAGTGGAAGCTAGACAAATCAACTTTATACAAAGAACAATATACAAAAAACAAGAAGATATGAAAAATATGTACTCTCTAGAAGAATTGACCTGTAAAGAAGACAGTGAATATGTATATGAACCAGAGACAAAAGATGCGCTCTCTTGCCCAGAATACAAGCTTGCTTTCAATGAGTGCTTAGAAGATATTGAACATGCGGTGTCAGAGTTTAGTGTTGCAGAAAAAGAAGTGCTTTATACATGGTGCGATGGAATGAGTTATGAAGAAGGTAGTAAAAGATTACATATGTCGAAAAAAAGATATGAAGGAAAATTGCAAAAAGTAAAGAAGACGATTCGACATGTGTGTGGCACGCAGAAAATGCAAGCACACTTATAAAAAACAGATTGCTTTGCGGTTTTTGTTGTGATAGAGTAGTAAAGCATTTGAAGGAGTTTTTCGTAATGGCAAAAGATGATAAGGTTATCTTAGCCTGTGAAGTGTGTCTTTGCAGAAATTACACAACACATAGATCTAAGAAGAACAATGGCAAACGATTGGAGCTTAGAAAATATTGTCCACATTGTGGAAAAACTACGCTTCACAAGGAAACAAAATAGGAGGTTTCCGCATGGCTGAAGATAAAACAAAGAAAGTAAATAAAAAGAAAGCAGATAAACCTAAGAAAGACCACTGGTTTTCATTTAGTGGTATTCGCAAAGAGGCAAAAAGAGTTAGATGGCCACATTGGAAGAGTAATGGTCAGAATAATCCAGGTATTATTCAAAATTCAGGGGAAGTTATTTTGTTCACAGCATTTTTTGCAGTATTTTTTGTGCTATGTGAATTCGGAATCACATTCCTTCTTAAGTTAATTGGAATTGGAGCGTAATCGTATGAGTGAAATGGATGCAGCAAATGTATTGGATGACGAACACAACAAGCGTTGGTATGTAGTTAATACATATTCTGGACATGAAAATCGAGTTAAAGAAAATCTTGAAAAGCGTGTCGAAACAATGGGCATTCAGGATTGCTTGTTTAGGATCGTGGTTGCAGAAGAACCTGAAATCGAAATAAAGGGAAATAAAAAAATTGAAAAGATGCATAACTTATTCCCAGGTTATGTATTCGTAGAAATGAAGATGACTGATGAAGCTTGGTATGTTGTTAGAAACACACCAGGTGTAACTGGATTTATTGGATCTTCAGGTGGTGGTGCAAAGCCATTCCCTGTATCTCCTGAAGAAATGGAATCTATCTTACGTAGAGTTGGACAGTCTGATAAGAAAGTTGTTGTAAACTTTGCTATTGGGGATACAGTTAAGATCTTGACAGGTCCTTTCCAGAATATGGAGGGCACAGTTTCTACAATGAATGACCAGACACAAACAGCGGATGTCTTAATTTCATTGTTTGGTAGAGAAACACCTGCAACAGATATCAGCTATAATGATATTGAAAAAGTAACAGAATAAGGCGTAGAAATACGTCTTTTTTTGTTGACAGATGGGAGCATATTGAGTAATATATTCAAGCACGAATGTGCATCTTTTATGTATGCGTGGGAGGAAGAAGTAAACTTCCGAATAACCACTGCATGCGGATTTTCTAAAAGGAGGAAAACCACATGGCAAAGAAAATTACAAAAATTTCTAAGCTTCAGTTCCCAGCTGGTGGCGCTAAACCAGGTCCAGCTCTAGCTGCAGCAGGAATCAACATGCCTCAGTTCTGTACAGCATTTAATGACAAAACTAAGGATAGAAAAGGTGATATCGTTCCAGTTATCATCACAGCTTATGAAGACAAGTCTTTTGATTTCGTATTGAAGACAACTCCAGCAGCAGTTCTTCTTAAGAAAGCTGCAGGAATCCAGAAGGGCTCTGGAACACCTAACACAGTTAAAGCTGGTAAGATTACTAAGGCTCAGTTACAGGAAATTGCTGAGTACAAGTTACCAGACTTAAATGCAAATGATGTAGAAGCAGCAATGAAGATCGTTGCTGGTACAGCTCGTAACATGGGCATCGAAGTGGAGGGTGAGTAAGCATGGCAGGTAAAAAGTACACAGCTGCTCTCGCTCAGGTAGATCGCAGCAAAGCATATGATTACAAGGAAGCAATCGCTCTTGCTAAGAAGATTTCTTCCACAAAATTTGATTCTTCAGTAGAAGTTTCTTTCTTCTTGAATGTAGATCCAAGACAGGCAGACCAGAACATCCGTGGTGCTATGGTACTTCCTAATGGTACTGGTAAGAGCCAGAGAGTTCTTGTTATCACACAAGGTGCTAAGGAAGAAGAAGCTAAGAATGCAGGTGCTGACTATGTTGGTGGTGCAGATATGCTCGAAAAGATCCAAGGTGGTTGGTTCGACTTTGATATTATCGTTGCTACACCTGATATGATGGGTCAGTTAGGTAAGCTTGGTAGAGTATTAGGTCCTAAGGGATTAATGCCAAACCCTAAGACAGGTACAGTTACAATGAATGTAGCTCAGGCTATTGATGAAATCAAAAAAGGTAAAGTTGAATACCGTGTTGATAAAGACGGCAATGTCAATGTTATGATTGGTAAGGTTTCCTTTACTGAAGAAGCATTGAATGAAAACTATAAGGCTCTATTTGATCAGATCGTTAGAGTTAAGCCAAATTCTGTTAAGGGTGCTTATATCAAGAAGGTTACAGTATCCACAACAATGGGCCCTGGTATTAACGTTACAGTTGAATAATTGTTGCAGAGAGAAACTTAGGTTTCTCTTTTTTGTTTTCATAAATCATTCACAAAATATACATAATCCAGACACAGAACGAATGTATAAATATATATGTCAGATGATTCAGGTCTGATGAAATAGTTTTTCATAAATTTTTCTCTCTTATTACAAAATGCCCATGTAGGGCATTTTCTTTTACTGAGGAGAGACTATAATATTGCTTAGTTAGAGGTGATAAACTATGTTGAATGAAGCACGAATGAATAGAGTTTTAGATAAACTAGAAACTAATCAAATGTTGATTAGTGATCCTTATGCTATTTTTTATTTGACTGGTAGATGGATTCATCCTGGTGAAAGATTCTTGGGACTATTGTTACAAAAAGGGAAGACACCTATTTTGTATTTGAATGAACTGTTCCGTTTTGATGAAGATTTGGGTGTTCAGAAAAAATATATTACAGATACAGATTCTGTAGCTGAATTGCTGAAAGGTGATGTAGATGCTAATGAAGCATTAGGCGTTGACAAGATTCTGCCAGCTAAGTTCTTGTTGCCGATGTTAGAAGCTAAAATTGCTGCGTCCATCATAAATGGCAGTATTGCGGTTGATCACACACGTGCTATTAAAGATGAAGCAGAAATTGCGTTAATGCGAGAGAGTTCTCATATTAATGATTTAGCGATGGCAGAATTTAAAAAATTGCCAAAAGCTGGTATGACAGAAATTGAAGTAGCTTCAAAAATGTTGGATATTTATAAAAAGCTTGGTGCAGAAGATTATTCATTTACGCCAATTGTTGCTTTTGGAGTGAATGCTGCAGATCCACACCACATGCCAGATGAAACAGTTTTGCATGAAGGCGAAACAGTATTGTTTGATGTTGGCTGCAAATATCGTGATTATTGCTCAGACATGACAAGAACGTTCTTTTATAAAGGAACTCCAAATGACGAACAGATGCATGTTTATAATCTAGTGAGAAAAGCAAACGAAGATGCAGAAGCGTATGTAAAACCAGGTGTTAGACTTTGTGACATTGATTCTATTGCAAGAAACGTGATTACAGAAGGTGGATATGGATCGGATTTTACGCATCGTTTAGGCCACTTTATAGG
>CALBJM010000147.1 GCA_937893225.1 uncultured Erysipelotrichaceae bacterium
AACAACACCTAAGCCAAGTAATATACCACCTAGATAATACACAAATGGGAAAGGACGAATAAGTTTAAACATATTCGAAACCAATATACCACCTGCACGATTATACAAAGCAACATATCCCCAGCCCGTCGCCGCAACTGGAATAATAACACCCATTACACCAATGATGATGCCTTCGATAACAAATGGTGAACGAATAAATGAATTTGTTGCACCAACATTTCTCATAATTGTAATTTCGTCTTTACGTGCGGAAATTGTCAACTTAATTGTATTCTGAATCAAGAAGATTGCCAAAATCGTCAATCCCACAACAAGAAAACTACCAACTTTTCTAACAGCCCCCATTGTATCTACCATAGAAACGGTTGATTGACCGCCATAGTTCACTTCAGAAACACCCTCAATATTTTGAATCTGTTGCGCAATTTCTGTAATTTGATCACCAGATTTTGCCTCTACATAGAACGCATCATGCATAGGATTATCATCTCTAAATGGTTCAAAAGCCTCTTTTGTTTTTTCATCATCAAACGAATCTATATAATATTGAAACTCTTGCTCCTTATCAGAATATGTTACACTCTTCACACCATTAATTGCTTCTATTTTTGCTTTGATTGCATCTTCTTGCGAAGCATCTTCATAGTTGTAATCAATCATGACAGAAATCTCCATGGAAGACTCAATATTCTTTGTAAAATTCTGTACGTTATAAGAAAAGATAATAAACAACGCAATAATAAACAATGTAATCGTCACCGCAATTGCAGAACTAATTGCCATTGCCCAATGTCTTCCAACACCAGAAAATCCCTCTTTGATTGGTCTACTGATCATGACGAACATACCCTCCTTCCGCAAGATCTGCAACAATATGTCCATGTTCTAGAACTACCGTTCTCTTGCGATGTTTGTTTACCAATGTCAAATCATGCGTAACCATTAAAATCGTTGTCCCATAACGCGCATTGATTCTCTCTAAGAGATCCATGATTTGATCAGATTTACCAGGATCCAAGTTACCTGTAGGCTCATCAGCAACCAACACTTTAGGACGATTGGCAATCGCACGTGCAATTGCTATACGCTGCATTTGTCCACCAGACAACTGTGAAGGAAAAGAGTCTTTCTTTTCTTTCAAAGAAACGACATCCAACACTTCATCCACACGCTTCTTGATTTGTGGCTTTTTCATATTAATAACTTCTAATGCATAGGAAATATTCTCATACACAGTTTTTGTCGGAAGAAGTCTAAAATCCTGGAACACAACTCCAATATTTCTACGATAAATTGGAACTTGTTTCTTTTTCAACTCACCAACATTGATACCAACGACCTCAACATCACCTTTCGTAGGCACTTCTTCTCCATCTAAAAGTTTGATCAACGTAGATTTTCCAGAACCTGTAGGACCAATAATATATATAAATTCACCTTGTTTAACGCTAAAATTCACATCATACAAAGCATTTGTACCATTTTTATACTGCTTATACACATGTGTACATTCGATCATACCAATCTCCTTTCACAACTGCACTATATTACCATGAAACACTCATATTGTTGATGAAGCATATGTGAAACCTTCACCATGCATATCCGATGCATCTGTAGTAATCGTAAAAGCACGATCATCTATAGAATTGATGATTTCCACTAAATGAGAATACTGTTTCGCACTCACAACGCAAAGAATTACTTTCTTCTTATCTCCTTGAAAGCCACCTTCACCTTCCAAAAAAGTCACTCCACGATCCATATCTCGCATTACCACTTCGGCAATTTCCTTCCACTTTTCAGAAATAATCGTAACGCTCTTCGCATTTGAACCAGCTCCAATTGATAACACTTTATCAATTGCTATTCCAGAAGCAAACACAGACACTAATCCAATCAATGCCGCATCGATTCCATATGCCATAATACCAATCAACACTGTCAAACCATCTGTTATCATGACACCTGTACTCACTTTTAAACCAGTTAATTTATGAGCAATTAATGGCGGTACATCCATACCACCCGTGCTCGCACCAGCACGCATAACGATACCAATACCAACTCCACCCAATAATCCAGCATAAAAGCTAGCCAAAACTGGTTCCACCGTAATAGGAACATATGGAGCAACATATGACAAAGCTGTTGTAAATATTGGATAACAAGCAGAAGACAATATCGTATCAATACCAAACTGTTTCCCTAATACCAATGTACCAACACACAACAAAGCAATCGTTAATACATTCGCCACCAATGTCTCATCCACATGGAAGAATGGTTCAAATGCAACCGCAATACCCGCAACACCACCAGATAAGATATGATAAGGAAGAATAAAAAATTCAACTGACATGGCAAGAACAAATGTTCCACCTATTACTAAAGCTATATTTGTTATTTTTTTCATTGCAATTTCTCTCTCAACTTATGTATTATATCATGATTGAAAAGAGGATATGTACATGAAGAAAAAATGGATGTGGATTATTGTTATTCTTTACATAGGATTTATTTTTTCCAATTCCCTACAAGTAGGTGAAACGTCGGGCAATCTCAGCAAAGGCATCACGCTTACGATCCTCAATTTCTTCCACACCATTGGTATTCAAATTCCATTCAACACTTTTCATCACTTCATACGTAAGCTCGCACACTTCTTGGAATACTTCGGCTTAGGGCTCCTTGTTGTATTCGCAATTGCAAAACAACCACTTATCAAAAGCAAAACGATCAACTACTTCACATTTTGGATCATCCCACCATCTATAGACGAAACTATTCAACACTTCATTCCAGGCAGATACGGCTGTATTACTGACGTTCTAATCGATATGTCCGGTTTCCTTGTAGCAACAATCATTCTGACATGTATTTTAAAACGCCTAAAAAAAGTGTAACGAACTACTTCGTTACACTTTTTATTTAGTCGTTGCTAGAATCATCGCTCTGTGTACGGAATACGTAACGTGTTGTTACATCCATATTTTCATTATCACCAGCATACTCTCTATACTGTTTATTCAAATCATTCACAGCATTCACGATATCCTTCAACATTTCAATTTCATCAGTACCTAAGTCTAATTCTTCTTTCAACTTATCAATACCCTCTGTCTTGAACTTCTGCTGACCATCACTCAACGCTTTTGCTCCATCATGCAATGTTTCAAAAGCAGCAGCCAAAGAATCCAAACCATCTGCCATCTCATTGAATGAACCACTCTGATTAGCAATTGTCTGTGTGCCATCCTGCAATGAAGCCATACCTTCATTCAATGCTGCATTATTATTTGCCAATGTTGTAGTAGCAGCCTTTACTGTATCAATACCTGCCTTAGACTGTGTCTGCAAAGATTGAATACCATCATTCACTTGTGTTACACCAGCTTCAATTGTCTTAGAACCAGCAATCAATTGATCAAATCCAGCATTCATTGTATCTTTCATGCTAGAAAGAGCACTTAATGAACCTTGTGAATTTTGCAATGTTGTACTCATTTTTTTTAGAATTTCTTGAGATGTTGCAATGTCATCTTTCATAGCATTTAATTGTTTAATAGATGCTGTCAAAGCATCACTCAATCCATTTACACCTTCAGCAGTTCCATTCATTGCAGTATTTAAAGCCTCAAAATTGCCAGTCAATGTTTTTTCTTGGTCACTAATAGCAACAATCTGTGCGTTCAATGCTTTCACAGTTTCACTATCATCTGTTAATCCCTGACCTTTTAAAGTATCTATACTCTGCTGAATTACTACTTTTGATGTGCCTGTTGCGGTAAGAATTGCAGTGGCACTGTCTGTAATATTTTTAGATATATCAGAAAGACTAGATAATGTTCCACTTGCCTGCGATAAAGTATCCGCCATACCTTGTAAGGCTGTAAGATCTTTAGAAACGATACCTGACAATGTATCTAAGGCAGTATTAGCTACTGAAAGATT
>CALBJM010000148.1 GCA_937893225.1 uncultured Erysipelotrichaceae bacterium
ATAATTCCAGTTTAATTTTACAATGCGCGTTATGTTTTTGATCTTAATACTACATTGACAGGTAGTTTCTTTCTGGTAGAATGAGTTAGGCTTATCTAACTTGTTAGGATATAGAATGTGAGGCAGCATATGATTATACATGTCATCTTGGAAGGGATAGGACTTGGATTATTATTAATTCTAGTCTGTAAGATTGGTATTTCAGGAGGTGCTGTCAAAATGGTGCATCTTTATAGTCAAGAAGTACAAGAAAGATGTATTCAGTTAGGTTTGACAAGTCCAAAATGCATTAAACACAATAGTCTTTTATTCAAAATCATTTGTGTCCCAGGATATATTGCCTATATTTTGATTTGTACTTATGGGTTGAATGGTGCAAGAGGATTTTGGGAAGGCTTTTGGCAGATGTTATTGATTTTGTCTATCATGAATCTTATCGATCGTTTTCTAGTAGACGATTTCTGGGTAGGACATACTAAGGATTGGACAATTCGAGGTACTGAAGATTTAAAACCTTATATTACGGCTAGAGATAAGAAGAAAAAATGGGCTGTAGGTACGATTGGAATGGCTATGATTGCAGCTATATTATCTATAATCATGACATTTATCATACATTGATAGAGGTCATGTTTTTTTTATTCTAATGGCTTGAAAGCATAGTATTAGAAAAATATTTTTGTTTGTGTATAGAGTTTATGAAAATTACAAAAATATATTGACTTATTATGTTAGTTCTAATAAACTAACTACAGTTAGTGAGACATAACTAACACAGGAGGTATTGTATGTTACCATTATCATTTGCCAATGTTAATGAGGAAGTTACTGTGCAGCTTGTAAAAGGAAATCCAGAGACAAAGAAACATTTAGAAGACTTAGGGTTTGTTACAGGTGGAAAAGTGAAAGTGATTTCTAAAAATGGAGACAATATCATTGTAAATGTTAAAGAGACGCGACTAGGGTTAGACAAATCAATGGCTAACAAAATCATGATCTAAGGGAAGGGGTACGAAAATGACATTGAAAGAAGCAAAGGTCGGCTCCACAGTAAAAGTTGTAAAGTTACATGGAGAAGGCGCAGTCAAGAGAAGAATTATGGACATGGGAATTACAAAGGGTGTAGAAATCTATGTTCGTAAAGTTGCTCCACTAGGTGATCCAGTAGAAGTAACGGTTCGTAATTATGAATTGTCATTACGTAAAGATGATGCACAGTTCATTGAAGTAGAAGCAGTGAAGTAATAGAAGGGGAAAAATATGGCAGAAATCAGAATTGCGTTAGCAGGTAATCCAAACTGCGGTAAGACAACACTGTTTAACGCTCTGACAGGTTCCAATCAATATGTTGGTAACTGGCCAGGCGTAACAGTAGAAAAGAAGGAAGGTAAACTAAAGGGACATCCTGAAGTAACGATTCAAGACCTTCCAGGTATCTATTCACTTTCTCCATACACACTTGAAGAAGTTGTATCAAGAAATTATCTTGTTGGAGATAAACCAGATGCTATTTTAAATATTATAGATGGTACTAACCTTGAAAGAAACCTGTATTTGACAAGTCAGCTTGCTGAAACAGGTATTCCAATGGTTATTGCTATAAACATGATGGACCTTGTAAAAAAGGATGGTGATGACATTCGTATACAAGAATTGTCAAATCGTTTAGGTTGTAAAATTGTTGAAATTTCAGCATTGAAGTCACAAGGTATCAAAGAAGCAGCTAATGCAGCTATCGAAGTAGCTAAGAGTGGTAAATTACCTAAGCCAATGCAGTATACAAAGGATGTTGAAGAAGCATTGTTAACAATTGAAGCGTCAGCTAATTTGAATGATGCACAAAAGAGATGGTATGCAGTCAAGTTCTTT
>CALBJM010000149.1 GCA_937893225.1 uncultured Erysipelotrichaceae bacterium
CAACAGTTGCATGTAGACCGTGTTCTTTGACTTGGGCGTCTGTGAGTGTGGTGATGTTCATGAGTACGTCAATAAGATTGAATGGTATTTCTTGTAGTTGTATGGATGAATTCTCTAGTTGATTCATATCGAGCACGTTAGTGATTAGTGAGTTTAAGTATTCTACTGTTACGCGTGCTTTTTGTCGACATTCTTGTTGCTTCTTTAAATCATTTGGATAACTATCTGCAATATTTAATAAACCCATTATGCCATTGATTGGTGTTCGAATATCATGGGAAAGAGAAGACAGAAATCGACTTTTCATTTCATTTGCTTGAATTGCGTTTTCTTTTTCTAATTCTAGCTTTTCTTGTGCTGCGATTTTTTCTCTTTCTTGTTGGGCGCGAATTTTTTCAGCTGCTATGACATCATCAATATGACGGAAAGCAAGTATTAGAAGGTTATCCATTGAATCTTCATTAAGTCTAAGAACTTGCGCTTCAAAGTATTCATGACCATCTTTATTTGGAAGACATTGATAGCGATAAAAATAGCGAGAGTTTTTCGTAAGTTCTTTGTGAAGATGTTCTGGAGATAATTTATAGAGAAATTGTTTCTTGTCTTGTTCAATGACATACGCATCACAATACTTTTGTAATTCTTCTTTGTAGTTAAAAACATTGCGAACAGTATTGCCAATGATGTTGACTTCGTTTGAAACAGAAGCAATTTTTAATACCTCTGCAGTATTTTGATTCATATCATAAAAATATACACTTGTGTAGTCTCTGCATAGTACATCTAAGAATTTTCTTTCTTTACGGAGTTGGGCAGCATTGACCTTGAGTTGTTCTGTTTGCTTTACGTAAAAGTTATCAACAAATTCAAATGTTTGTAATATGTGATTTTCTTCATTGATGTTGAAAAAACGAATTTTGTACATTCTTTTTTGTCCATTATATTGTGTATAAAATTGGAATGTGTATTCTTTTTTTAATTTGAGTTCTTCTAGAATGTGCTGTAATGAAATGGCTTTTTGTATAGTTTCTGCTTGTTCTTGTGGTACGTAGCGTTGAATACTGGCTTTGCTTATTGCAGAATACGTATTCTTTTCATTTGGTGTGTAAATGGTTTTATTGATAGAAGATTGGCTTTTAATGATTGTTACTTGTTCTGTTTTTGTGTTGATGAGACTAATAAACAAATAATTTGTTTGAATGGCTTCTAAAACAGACATGCGTAGTTTGAAGGTATTCGTAAATTGTATTTCATCTTGGGTATTTGTTGTTTGCATAATGATCTCCCATGTTTAACAAAAATATTGTACTCTGTTTTTTACTTCTTTTCTTATTGGTAAGAAAAAAACAGAGACTTTTTTGTCTCTGTAGTTAGATTTTTTGAAAAACAGGAATGTATTCTAGTGGCGCAGCTACGCTAACGAATTGGCCTCCAGAATATTGTTTATTTGTATGCACTTCTTTCCAAGTACCTGTAGGGAGGTAGACATCTCTTTGGCGTGCGCCATATGCATAAATAGGCGCAACAAGGTATGCGTCCCCAAACATATATTGGTCTTCTGTTTCCCAACATATTTTATCATTCGGAAATTCTAAGAACATTGCACGAATCAATGGTAGTCCATCTGTGTGTGCTTCTTCAAAAATTTGTTTTAGATATGGCTTGAGCTGCCATCTTTCTTGCAGTTGAGCAAATAGAATGTCATATACATCTTTTCCATAGCTCCAAAGTTCATTGGCGTGACCGGTATAGAGATAGCCTCCACCATAGTCTAGGTTTGTTAATGGTTCAATATCATGTGGACCACGATCACCATGTAAACGTAATACAGGTGTATATACAGCATATTCAAACCAACGAATGAGCAGCTCGTGAAAGATTGGATCATTAACATTTTTGGTCATAAATCCCCCAACATCACTATTCCACCAAGGGATTCCAGCAATGCCCATATTGATACCAATGGAAATTTGATCACGTAAAGAAGCAAATGTACTATTTACATCACCAGACCAAAGTAATGCGCCATATTTTTGGCTGCCAACCCATCCACAACGAACAAGTTGACAGATGTCTTTTTTACCAGCTAGTTGTAAACCATCATAGAATGTTTTTGCCATGAGCTTTGGATATACATTTGTACAAGAAAGTGCTGTTCCAATAGAATAGCGGAAATTCCTGAAGTCATAGACACCATAATCTGGTTCACAATTGTCTAACCAGAACATATCAATGCCTACATTTGCATAGTTTTTCATGCATTTATCAAACAAGAATTGTTGTGCTTCTGGGTTTGTGATATCAATGGAAACACAATCTCCTTGATAGTCATAAGTTTGTGCTGCACCTTGTTCTGTTTGAATCAATAGTCCACGGTCATAGAGTTCTTCAAAGTTTTCACTTTTTCTATCCACGCTTGGCCATACGCTTACAACGACTTTTGTTCCATAAGAATGGATTTCATCGCACATTGCTTTTGGATCGGGCCAAAATGTTGGATCAAAATGCCAATCACCTTGTCTAGTCCAATGAAAGAAGTCAATCACGATAACATCAATATGAATGTTTCTTTTGTGGTATTCTCTAACAACATTGAGTACTTCTTCTTGTGAGCGATATCGGAGTTTGCATTGCCATAGTCCTAATAAATCATCAGGCATGTGTGGAGCTTTACCTGTGACGTTTGTATAATTTTCTAAAATTTGCTTAGGAGAGTCGTCAACTGTGATCCAATAGTCGATTTCTTTCAGTGCATCGGCTTTCCATTCTGTATAGTTTTTAGCAAAATTGGCTGTGCCTGTTCCAGCGTGATTCCACAGAAAGCCATAGCCTTTTGAAGATAATAAAAAAGGAATGGAAGTTTGTGAATTTCTTTGTGCGAGTTCTAAGGAACAGCCTTTTAAGTCTAGATATGGTTGTTGATAGGCACCCATGCCATAGAAATGTTCATTTGGATCAGCGTTAAATCGAACCGTTGCTGCATAATCTCCACCAACGATTGCTTTGTACATTCTGCCTTCTAGCTTTAAGCAAATACTTTCATCTGATACAGAATCATCATAGTTACGGAAATATTCTTGTAGAATTTGCTGAGTATCTTTGTAGTATGTCATAACGCCTTTTGCATTGATACTTAGCTTTATTTTTCCATTTGTTATAGATGCAGTGTTGTCTTCTTGAATGGAAATCGTTGGTGATGAATGTACAATGTCTTCTTCAAGTGCTTTATTTTGATTCGTAAATGTTTGGTAACGTGTTGCACGGATGCGTAGGGCATTGTTGCCCCATGGTTCTATGCATACAAGCTCTCCTCGATGGGAAAAGCATAGTTGATTGTCTTGTTGGAAAAATCTCATACTTTGCTCCTTCGTGTATGGTTGTATTATAATGCTTAGCTTTAGTGAATACTTGTCAAATATTCACAATTTTTAACACAATATTGATAGTGCAATCTTTTGCTTTTTCTTGTGATGTTTTTTTGAAAAGCGTATAATGCAGCACATAAAAGGGGAAAATAATATGAAAAAACATCATGCATACGAAACATTGCAGAAGCTAGCTTTTGAAAGAGTTAGTGGAACTGAAAAAGAATTAGAGGCAGCAAATTTTCTTGTGGAAGAGTGTAAAAAAATGGGTGTATATGCAAAAATCGAACCATTTATGGTACCTGCTCCAAAAATTCATAAAGTTTCTTTTTGTGTAAAAAAGCCATGTGAAAAAGAATTTTATTGTACTGGTATAGGAAAAACTGGAGAAACCGATGCAGAAGGTATCGAAGCACCTTTTGTTTATATTCATAATGGCGAAGATGAATATTTGAGTGATGTAAAAGGAAAAATCGTATTAACAACTGGAGGAATGCCGCAAGCTTTGCGCAAAAAGTTGGTAGATGGTGGGGCTGTTGGCTACATTGCTACATGGGGTGGTTACTATGACGATGACATCATGAAGACACAGGTACCGCATCGTTTTGCACGTTTAGCAAAGGATGATACGAGCAATTTGCCTGGTGTTATGATGAATTTAGGTACCGCAAAAGAATTATTGAAATTACATCCGGAAACAGTGCAATTGGTTCTTCAACAAGATAAAGAAAATATGAGTGAATCAAGAAATGTTGTTGCAACAATTCCTGGTACAGAAAAGCCAGAAGAAGTTGTTTTATTTTCAGCACACTATGATTCTGTAGAATTTTCTAATGGTGCTTGGGATAATGGCAGTGGTTCTGTAACGATTATGGAGTTGTGTCATTATTTTGCTGAAAATCCTCCAAAAAGAACAGTAAAGATCGTTTGGTGTGGTAGTGAAGAAATTGGATTGATGGGATCACTTGCATATTGCAAGCAGCATAAGGATGCATTGAAAGATATTATTTTAAATGTGAATTTTGATATGACAGGTGTAATCATGGCAAAGAACATGGTGTTTGCATCTTGTGATAAGAGTATTGCGGATCGTGTCGTATATTCTGGAAAAGTTAAAGGAATCCATTTTGATTCACATATAGGTTTGATGCCTAGTGATTCAACAAGCTTTGCATTGTATGATGTACCAGCGATGTCTTTTGGCACAGGTACACCTAGAGGTGGGGCAGAAATCCATTGCCGTAGAGATACAATGGATAATATGGATGCGGACGAATTAGATACTATCGTAGAGTTTGTTTGTGGATTTGCAGATGAAATTGTAAATGCGGTTGTGAATGTTGTTCCGCGTACACTTCCAAAAGAAGTTATTGAGAAAAAAGATGAAATGATGAAAATGCTAGGAATATCTTTAGATTAATCCATAATATTTCTAGTTTTTCGATAATTTCTCATATGGAAGTGGGAATAATATATCGATATAATACATGTACAAAGTCATTCGGATTGTTACTGAAGAAGGCAAAACCAAATACTATGTACAACTTTTTGTGCTATGTATTTGGTTTTTTTGTTGAAGGGGA
>CALBJM010000150.1 GCA_937893225.1 uncultured Erysipelotrichaceae bacterium
CTTCTCTTGTTTTGTGTTTCTTTTTTGTTTTGCTGGAATATATAACAGAGAGTCAAGTGTCCTTTTTGTTGTCACAGACAAAACAGCTGCAATTGCTTTTCTTGTTGTGTTTAGTGATGTGCACGGTTGTATATTATTTGAAGAATTATCGTACGATGTTGACGAGAAAGACACGTATACGTTCATTGATGCATAAAAGTGTGAAATATAATGAGCGTCGATTTACCTTTGTCGTAGAAGAAAAGATAGAAGAAGAGAACATGCTGCGATTGAAGGGAATATTGTCTGGCAGTATGCAGGTGCTTGATGAGGTGTATGTGTATAACTTGTCTGGGGATGGTTGCATGACTCGCGTGACAGGTTTATATGAAAATGGTACGCGTGTCAAGAAAGCAAAGGATCGTGAAGTTGAGCTCGTTATAAAGAAGAATGCATCGAGTATGAAAATTGCGCAGTATTCTGTATTGACGGATATTCGTGAATGTATTTCAAAAGAAGTGGAAAATGAATTGGAATTACCATATATCCGTGGATTGATCACAGCTTATGCAAAGCATCATACAGATCCTAAATTTATGAGTGTTTTGTTGTGGTTGATTGGACGTGTGGAGTGGTTGATGTGTGCAAAAGCAACAGATGTACATAATGGAGATATTATGGATGTGTTGCGTGGGAATACTAATGCGGCGTTTATGTCTGTATCTACTTCTATGGATAGTTCTTTATTTATATTACCGGTTTTTACAGATTGGGATGCATTACATCGTTGGAAGACGATGATGCTTGAAAAGGATGCTGTTACAATGATCATGCCTTTTGCAGATGTAGAAGGCATAATGGAAAAGGGATTTAGTGGAATTGTCGTAAATCCCTTTGGACCACAACCGTTTTATATTCCAAAAGAATTGGCACGATCTGTTTTGCAAATGCAAGAAAAAAAGGATTCATAGGAATCCTATAAATAAGTTAATAGTTTAGATAGATCACCTTCATCTAAGGTGATCTTTTTCATTGCTTGTGTGTAGTAATAATATTTATCATCTGATAAAAGAAGGCGATATTGTTCATAGAGTCTAGACATCGTTAATTCATTTTCGTATATAGCTAAACCAAATTTATTTCTTTCTGCGGCCATTGCATTTGAATTACGAATAAAATCATGATTTGTAACGATGAGTTGTTGGATTCCTCTAGCAAGGCATTGATTTGTAAAATAGTCATTTCCATCATGAATACATGCGATAGAACCGGGCAATAATTCTGCTTTTGTGGCCTGAAGGAAGTGAATATTTTCAATTGCTTCTGGTTTGCATCCTTTATACCATGCGTATACAGAATATGGTGCGCCTTGAAAAGCTTGTTGAATCATTCTTCGTAGTGCTTTCGGCTTACCATGAACATCTTGAAAAAATACGCAAACGCGGTTTGTACGAATCGTGTGTGGGGGATAGATGGAGGTTACACCGATGCGAGTTATATCGTCTTTTGGTGAAAATGGCTGTACTTCGATTGGTCCAAAGCCAATGCGTCTTTCACAATATTTGTGTAGACTTTTGAGATTGAATTCTTGTTCCAAATTGTGATTGGCAAGTACTTTGTTAAGTGATTGAATGCATTTTGGTGGGAAGATGGATGCTTTATACATATCAGAGTGCACGATTGACCAAATGCGTATATTTTTCTTTCTAGCAAGCATAATAGAAGCAAGTCTATCGAGTGTAATAATGAGATCGGGTTGGAATTTTTTGATGCATTGTGCTAAGCAGTCGTAGTCATCTGTTAAGTATTTTTCTGATGTGGCACCATTTGCATACATCCATTCTTCATAAGTTCTTTTTGTTTTTGTTTGTTGAAATATATTTTTAGGAGGTTTTGGTGCAGGGTATAGGGAAACATGGTGGAAATTGTTTGCTTTATCGGCACTTATGGCAACGGTGTGGCCTTGTGTGACAAAAAGATAGGCTAGGTTAAGAGCTATGTAGTATTGTGTGGAGCTTTGAGGGTTTGTGATAAATGGTGTAATCAATATTTTCATGTGTTTATTTTACCAAATAAGTGTGTTTTGGGGAGAAAGAATTGTATACTTGTTTGTATGGTAAAAGTAATAAAAAGGGATAACAAAATTCTTTTGTGTGAAAACAATGCAGCGTTTGAAATTGATACAGATCAGTGGTGTGTGGTGCGTGAAGGAGAAAAGTATTATTTTAATGATGCAAAGAGTGTTTCATGTCAGTTTAGTTTTGATGGTTGTTTGTTGCATTATTCTAGTGTAGTGGATGGGTTGAGCTTTTTTGTTCGTTTAGAAATTGCTTCAAATTGCGTGACATTTTCATTAGAGCCTGAAGAAGATACATTTGTGTTTGATGAAATGGTATGGCCAGGTGTTGTAGCAAATAATGTAGGAAAATTGGTATTGCCAATGCAACAAGGCGTGTTGTTAGATAGTGAAGAAAATATCGCATTTCGTCCATCTTTTGGTGGTGTTTTTGGTAGTTCAGATGCGTATGTGAATGCATTGGGATTTTATAGTGCTAATGGTTCGTTTATGTGGTTTGTGGATGATTATTATGATAGTGGATATGAAGTAGTACGTCATAAAACGTCTCAAATTTGTATGCGTTGTTTGAGTAGCTTGGCACATATTGGTTATAAAAGAGTGATGCGTTTGTTTTTGTTTGATCATGTTTTTGATTATAATGCTATGGCGCATTTGACAAGAAAATTGTGGGATGAAAAAGGTATTGTTACATTGCAAGAAAAAGTGGAAAAAAAGCCAGTTTTAAAACAATTGATTGGTAGTTGTGTGTATCATACAGGTGTGCATTCCAAAATTTCTAAAGATTCTAGGTTTTATCATGCAGATGGCGCAAATGAAGCAATCGTGCCTATTGTAGAAGTAGAAAAGAATGTCCAACATTTTCATGCCTTAGGTGTAGGTAAGATACATTTACATTTGGATGGATGCGGCATTGCGTATGATAATCAACATCCTCGTTTTTATCCAATTGATGAAAGAACAGGTGGGTATCCTGCTTTACGACATTTGATAGATACCTTGCATACATGTGGAGATATAGTAACGCTGCATGATAATTATCACGATCTGTATTTGGATTCGCCAGACTTTGATATAGCATATCAAATATATGATCGTCATTTAAAACCGTATTATATGAGTGTATGGGCTGGGGGAAAACAGTCCTATATGACAGGACAAATGGCACCAGTTTTCTTGGAAAGAAATCAGAACTATTTACGTAAAGTTGGTGTGAAGAGTGATGGCGTGTATTGTGATGTTTTCACCTGTAATCCTTTTGATGAGAATTTTTCACAGGTGTATCGTATGAATAGAAAAGATTGTGCGAAATATCGTAACGATACATTTGATGTTTTAAATAAGGATGGCATGATCGTTAGTAGTGAAGAAATGAATGTGTTTGCGATAAATCACATAGATACGTGTCATTATGCACCTTATCCATTTATGATGAAACAGGACGGCAAACAAATTGGATTGCCTATTCCTTTCTTGAACTTGGTTTTTCATGATTGTGTAGTGATTCCTTGGATGAGTGATGTTGTAAATGGTGTGAATTATGGTTTGTACGGTTTGTTGAATGGTGGTATTCCGTATTTGAAACGTGATGGAGCATATGTAAATACAGATGGTAGCTTCTCAGAAGATACAGTAAATGATGATCGAATAAAACTAGTTAAAGAGGTTTGTGCATTTCACGAAAGCGTTGCTTTCAGCAAGATGTTAAAGCATACATTTGTAGATGGTGATCCATGGGTACAGGAATGCGAATATAGCAATGGTAAGCATGTACGAGTGAATTTTAAACGTGGAGAATACGAAATTCACTGATTTTTGTTGCGGTAGATGAAAGTCTGGAATATGATTATGCAAGAGAAAATTGGAGGAAGAAATAAATGTTAACTATTTTGGATCATCCATTAATTAAGCATAAGCTTACTTTAATGCGTAAAAAGACAGCTAGTACAAAGGATTTTAGACAGAATCTAGATGAAATTGCTGAATTGATGGCATATGAAGTTTGTAGAGATTTACCATTAAAGGAAATTGATATTGAAACACCAGTTGCGGCAACAATAGGATATGAATTGAGCAAGGAAGTTATTATCGTCCCTATTTTGCGTGCAGGCGTTGGTTTGTTGGACGGTATTAGAGAACTTGTTCCAACCGCAAAAGTTGGCTTTATTGGTATGTATAGAGATGAAGAAACTTTACAGCCACATGAATATTTTGCTAAATTCCCATCTGGAATGGAAGATGCAATTGTTATGATCGTAGACCCAATGTTAGCAACAGGTGGTAGTGCAATTGATGCAATTGCGGCAGTGAAAAAAAGAGGTGCTAAGAATATTAAGCTTGTAAACCTCGTTGGTGCGCCTGAAGGCGTTGAAGCAGTGCAAAAAGCTTATCCTGATGTAGATATTTATTTAGCTGCTTTGGATGAAAAGCTAAACGAAAATGGCTATATCGTACCAGGTCTTGGCGATGCTGGAGATAGAATTTTCGGAACTAAGTAATGAGCATGATTCATTTTCTGATTAGAGCGTGTGTATATATTTTGAGTTTTTGTGTGTCCTTTAATGCGATGCAATGCGTGAATTATGAACGTATTTTAAAAAAAGGGCACGTTGCTCAAGCGCAAATCTTATATTATTTGCTTGTGTTTGCATTAGCGTATCTAGTTGGATCTTTTGTGATGATATTTATCAATATTTAAAAATGGGCTATAACAGTTGAACAAAATGAATGTTCAGAGCTGTTATAGTTTTTTTTAGCGTGTTAAGAATAGTGCACAAAAAGGATGA
>CALBJM010000151.1 GCA_937893225.1 uncultured Erysipelotrichaceae bacterium
AATCATTCAATTGAACAACTCTTTCAGCTTGTTTTAGAATTGCTTCTTCTATAAGATTTCTAGCAAATCTACCATTACCAGCTTCTTCTGCATGCATACGTTGTACTTGATCAAAGTAAGATATGAGTGCATCTTTTGCATCTTCACAAATCACATATCCCTTTCCTTTTGCTTGGATACATGCAATTTGGTACAATTGTTCACCCGTATAGTCTTCAAAATTAATGATATTTGGAAATCTAGACTTCAATCCAGAATTAGATTCCAAAAAGGAAGACATTTCTCGTTTATATCCAGCCAAGACAACCACAAGATCTTCTCGGTTATCTTCCATCGCTTTGACAAGAGTATCAATTGCTTCTAAACCAAAGGAATCGTCTTTTCCCCTATATAAAGAATATGCTTCATCAATGAATAACACACCACCCATTGCGCTCTTGATAACAGACATCGTTAAAGGCGCTGTTTGTCCAACATATTGTGCAACAAGATCTCCTCTCGACACTTCTACAAGTTGTCCTTGTGACAATACACCAATTACCTTTAAGTAACGTGCTAAAAGTCTTGCAATAGTTGTCTTCCCTGTGCCTGGATTACCAGTAAAAATCATATGCATGGACACAGAAGCCGACACCATTCCTTGTTGTTTTCTCTTCATTTGTAAAGCAATATGTGCTTGCAAAGAACGAATGTATTTCTTCACACTGTCTAAGCCAACGATATTTTCCAATTCTTTATTGATGGTTTCCAACTCTTCTGCATTGTTCTTTTCTCTCGATAATTTTGCAGACGAATCTTTGTATTTTACACATGGAACATTATCTACTGTTATAAATAGTTCTTCTTCATTGCCTAAATTTTCATTTAATACAAATGCTGAAAGAGACACATAAAAATCATAGAATATAGATTGAATAGACTCTATACCTGAAGTTTTATCAAAGTGTGTATGTACCCAACTTCTAACGCTCTCATCTACATGAACCAAAACATGTAGATTCTTTTTGCATTTTTCTATAAAAGAAGAAACCATTTGAATAATGATTGCACTAGCTGTTTCATCATCAATTTCTACAAAAGAAACATCATCTAATACATGATACATAAACTCCGCACCAAATGCATCTTGTATACCAGATACTTTCCCTGTAGTCACAAACACAAGATACTTATCTTTTACATCTAATGTATCAATCGCATCTTTTACTAAACCCGTTTGAGCTTCTACAAGCATGCCTTTAGAAAGTAGATACCGCTTATTCAAAACAACACTGCCATGCACTACTAAAGAATTTACCATTCTCAAAAAGGAAGCAAAACAAGACTCATAGTTTTCAAAACAAATAACTGAACCATCTCCATTTAAAGCTTCGTACAAATCTTGTAAAAAGATTTGTTCTTGTGTTGATGAAGTATATCTCGACAAATCCATTGTATACACTGCATCACTTTTAAACACATTGTCATTCTTTAATGCTGAAGCAATTTCACTTATTACCGCATGTTTTCCAGAACCTTTAGGACCATGGACAAAAATCACATTTCTTACGCCATTGTCACTATTTCCCATAACAAATGGTCTTCGAAATGCAATACATAGTTTATGTACCGCATCTTTTTGTCCAAGAATTTTTGTATTAATATTTGCTTCAATTTCAGAAAACACTTTCGCATTATCAAACGTTTTTACAACTCTAGCCTCAGGTTCAACACCATAGTCTTCCGCAATTTCTTTTTCTAATTGTTCAATGCTAATATCTTCTGCTGGCTTTTTTACCAATTCTTCATGCATTGCATCTAAATCTTTTTTCTGCTGATGTAAGATATTGCTTAGCTCTTCCATTGCATCATTTGCATTTTTTAAAATTGTATCTCGTGAACGCTTTTCTTTTTCATCTGCATCTATCTTTAATTCTGTGATAGGCTCTGTATCTTTTTCATACGCCCTTTTCTTTGAAAACACTTCATTCCAAAGACGATTTTTTTCTTCATTACGATCAGCCATACTTATTTTCCATCACCCATACGCATGCTGCCATCTTCAGTTAATCCATCTTTTTTCAATACTGCTTCCAGTGTTGAAATATCTGCAGACAAGTTAATGAAATCTTCATCTGTCATAGAAGATATGATTTTTTCCATGGCATCGTTTATCAAATGAATCGTGCGTATGAGTTTATCCTTTGTTTCTTCATAAGATGGATCTGTTTTTGCATATTGTAAATCTGTATATTGTGTCAAGATTTTAATCAAGATTGGTAAATAATACTCATATAGTTTTTTGAGTTTATCTTTAGAATTTGGAAACTTCTCCTCAAGAGTTTGAATTTGTTTTAATAAGGAACACGTCTCATATAAACCATTTGTAATTTCTTCATCTGGAATATCATTATTCAATTCATTGATCGTATCCATGAAATATTGTGCTCGCTTTTCTTTCGGTGAAGAAGATCGTTCTCTTTTAGGTGCTTCTTGTTTTGGCTGTGGATTTTCTACTACTTCAGCTTCAAATACATCATCTTGAATAGGATTTGTTGAAGCAATAGAAACCAAATTATTCAAAATAGCATTATAAGACTCAGGATATCTTCTCTGATACTCATTCAATGAGCAAATATAAGCATTGTTACGATACACATCCAAAGAAGCTAATGACGCATATTGACTATCTCTCAAACGTAATTCCACACCATCTACAACTAAAATGCTTGTTCTTGTACGAAAATATTTCCGCAAATACAAATTGATTTTAGAAACTTTATCCGAACTACTTCTATGATAATTTCCATGTGTTGTATAAGAATGATATCCATTACTAGAAGATTGCGAATTTTTATAAGATGAAACAGAAGCCATAGCAATACCAACGACAACTGCAATGATTAAAAGCAATGGTAAAAAGGCACCAATACCACCACCCAAAAAAACAAATAATATCAACCAGAATATCCAACTAGAATTTCCACTTCTTCTCATAAAACATGATCCTTTCGAATCAATTATAGCATAGTCCCCATAACTCAATAGTTAATTCGAATCACAATTTACAATAATGCACATTTCCAAAATAATTCCACGCAAGCAAAAAGGAAAAAGAATTACACTACAGCATCATTCTTAATGCATTCTTTAATCAATACATAAATTCGACAAAATCAAATAGAGGATATCTAATAGCTGAATATGCAACTATATAAATATCCTTTACGAGTATCCAATA
>CALBJM010000152.1 GCA_937893225.1 uncultured Erysipelotrichaceae bacterium
TTCTTTACGATATCAATGACATATTTTGCTTCAATTAAGATAGAACCTTCTTCTTGAATAAAAAGATTGTTTGAATCTGTTTTGTTGACCGTTTTCTGAATAGAAATATCAGAATCACTACCTGTTAAAATCAAACTATCATTTTTTGCTTCGATTTTAATACCTCTTAAGGAAGGCTGCGGAGAATTAGATGAAACCGCATGAGCCACGATAGATAATGCATTGGATAATTCATTTTTATTGATGCTGAAGTTCATATTGAACACCTCCTGTTATATATGTATATTTATTAATTAGTATTTATTGTTATTAGGGTTGTTGAAATTGTGGAAAACTCTAAAATTCTTCATAACATAGCTGAATTTTAACATTTTTTCTTGTGTGGAAAAAGTGGATAAATTTGTTGATATTATGATAGTTGCTTTTCAATTTCGTTTACCGCATTTTTAAATGTTTCATCTTTAGCTATTTGCTTTTCTACTTTTGTACAAGCAGAAATGATCGTAGAATGGTCTCTGCCGCCAAATTCGTCGCCAATCTTGATATATGGAATATCGAGTAATTTTCTGCAAAGATAAATAGAAATTTGTCTAGCATTAGAAATATTTTTTGTTCTTGTTTTAGATGTAATTTGTTGTTTAGTTAAACCATAATAGTCTGCCACTACTTTGATGATTTTCTTTGGAGAAAGACCAGTTTTATCAGAAACTACAGCTTGATTTTTTAATGCATTCATAACTGTTTCAAACTTGATACATCCTCCATCTGGCTGAAATTCAATCGCATAGAATAATACGCGATTCCAAGCACCTTCTAGATCTCTAACATTTCCAGAAAAATTTGAAGCAATGTAAGCAAGTCCTTCTTGATCGACATCATCGATTCCATAACCATTTTGTTTGATTTTACTTTGTAAGATTGCTAAAGACGTTTCAAATTCAGGTGAATCAATACCAACTGACAAACCAGAAGAAAAACGAGATATTAATCTTTCTTCTAATCCTTTGATTTCTCTAGGTTGTCTATCAGAAGCAATGCAAACCTGTTTTTTATTATTGACCAATTCGTTGTATATAGTGAAGAAAATTTCATGGGATTTTTCTTTTCCAGCAAGGAATTGAATATCATCGACCAAAAGTAGGTCCATATTATACATATAATGCTTAAATTCTTCGATACGATTGTCTCTTATTGCATTAACAACTGTTTCTACAAACTTTAATGATTCAGTATAATAAACTTTTTTAGAAGGATCATTTTTCAATACATAATTTGCAATAGCCATCAAAAGATGTGTCTTACCTAATCCAGAATTACCATAAATAAATAATGGATTAAAAAATTTACCAGGATTTAAAGCACATGCAAGAGAAGCAGCTTGTGACTCTTTATTACAGTCACCTACTATAAAATTATCAAATGTACGATCTTTCTGAATTGGCATAGATTGGAAATCTTTATCATTGAAAGAAGGAATAACATTATTGATAATTTTTTCATTTGGTAATTCATGTTTTTGATATACCTCAATGAGGATGTTGTGATCTAGTTTTAACACATCAACGAAACATGTCAGTAATAAGTCGGATTGACTTTGTAAAATTTGTTTTTGAATAACATTTGTAGCAACAATAATCGCTTTGTCTGTAGTTAATTGATGCAAAGAACATGGTTTATAAAAGTTATTGATAATTTCTGGTTCTACTTGAAAATTCGTATGCATGTATTCGAGTACATTATTCCAAACGTCCAGAAGGTATTGATCTTTAGATAGATTCATATATTCTCCGTTTTATTTTATTTTTTTATTTTTTAAGCTTCATTATTTTATGACTGAAATTGTGGAAAATCTATATAATTCTGTGGAAAACTTTTTTATCCACAATTTTCAATAATACATAATTATGCATAAAAATGATGTTTTTATAACTTTTCCACAATTTTCCACAAATTTCAAAAGTTGATAAATTGTGGAAAATAAATCCACAGTGTGGAAAATACAGAAAAATGTGGAAAAATAAAAAAATACAAGCAAATTTTCATCATTATCAACATTTAAAATTTGGCTTATTTATAACAAAAATAGAGTTTTCCACAGTTTTCCACAATTGTGGAAAACTAGTATTGTTGATTCGTGGATTGCTTGTGGAAAACCTGAAAAAACATGCGGATATTTGAACAAATGGTTGAAAAAAATAAAAAACATATAGTTTTATCCACAAAAATGTGGATAAAATAGACAAAACTAGATAATAATCTTAATTTAGATGGAGAAACCTATGAATCACGAAAAATCAGAAAAAATTATTCAATGTGCTAAAGGTACTATAAAAGCAGATGTAGTATTTAAAAATACAAAAATTATAAATACTTTTACAAATGAAATTGAAGAAGGAGACCTAGCCGTTCAAGATGGTCTAATTGTAGGTGTTGGAAATTATAGCGGTGAAAAAGAAATAGACCTACATGGAAAATATATATGTTCTGGATTTATTGATGGACATATTCATATTGAGAGTTCCATGATGTGTGGTCCAGCATTTGAAAAAGCAGTACTTCCACATGGCACAACTGCAGTAATTACTGATCCTCATGAAATATGTAATGTTGCTGGAGAAGAAGGTTTGCAATTTATGTTAGATACGACGGAACAATTAAAGTTGTCTGTATATTTCATGTTGCCTTCTTGTGTTCCAGCAACAAATCTTGATGAATCTGGAGCAGTACTAACGGCTGATAAATTACAAAAGTATTATAAAAATCCTCGTATTTTGGGACTTGCGGAAATGATGAATTTTTATGGTACTGTAAATGGAGAAAAAGAAATTCTTGCAAAGATTGAGGATTGTCACATATCTGGAAAGATTGTAGATGGACATGCCCCTTTTCTTACAGGAAATCTTCTAAATGCTTATATAGCAGCTGGCGTTTGTTCTGATCATGAGTGTTCAAATATTGATGAAGCAATGGAAAAATTGCGTCGTGGGCAATATATTATGGTGCGTGAAGGCACTGCTGCTAAGAACTTACAGGCTTTATTACCATTGTTTCAAGAGCCATATTGTGAAAGATGTATGATAGTGAGTGATGATAGACACCCAGATGATCTTTTACAATATGGACATATCGATGGAAATATTAGAAAAGCAATAAAAAATGGAGCGGATCCTATTATTGCTATAAAGATGGCTACTTTGATTCCTGCACAATATTTTGGCTTAAAAAAACATGGTGTAATTATGCCAGGATATATAGCTGATTTTATTGTGCTGTCTGATTTACATGATTTGCATGTAGAACAAGTATATAAAAATGGAAAACTTGTTGCAAAGGATGGAAAAGTAATTGAAGCAGCGCAAATCAAAATCAATGAAAATAGGTATCCACACGTTATGCATTCTTTTAATATGAATGAAATACAACTAGGAGATTTCCAACTAAAAAACCACGGTACGCATGAAAGAGTGATTGATTTAGTGACAAAAGAATTGTTAACCAATGAGAGAATTGTTCCATTATGTAAAAATAAAGGCACTGCTTTAGGGGTAGATATAGATCAAAATATAGTTAAGATTGCGGTATTTGAAAGGCATCACCACACGGGTCATGTTGGTTTAGGCTTTCTAGGAAATTATGGATTGAAATGTGGTGCTGTCGCTTCGAGTATTGGACATGATTCTCATAATTTGATCATTGCTGGAACAAATGATGAAGACATGGTTATAGCAGGAAATACGGTGCGAAAAAATGAAGGTGGTCTAGCGTTTGTTGCAAATGGAAAAGTTATTGGAGAACTTGCACTTCCTGTAGCTGGTTTAATGAGTTTAGAAAATGCAGAAGAACTTGTAGAAAAAATGAGAGATATGAAGAATGCATTGAAATTGAGCGGTATATCAGAAGATATTGATGCATTTATGACATTGGCGTTTATTAGTCTTCCTGTTATTCCAAAATTGCGTTTAAATACATATGGAATTATTGATGTTGATCAACAAAAAGTAGTTCCAGCTATCTTCTAATGGAG
>CALBJM010000153.1 GCA_937893225.1 uncultured Erysipelotrichaceae bacterium
TGAAGGGTCGTTGCTTATCTTAATGACATTGGTTAAATTTCAACAGTTTTTTTAGTCTCAATCGTTTCTTGTGGAAGATCTGCCCATAGTGCTTCCAATCTATACTGTGCTCTAGCATCTTCAGTAAAGATATGTACAACAACTTCATGACAATCTAAAAGAATCCAACTAGAATCTCTTTCACCTTCGCGCATACGTACGGAATACCCGTTTTTTTCAGCTTCTTGTTCAACAAATTCAGCTAAAGATGCTCCATGACGTGCATTACGCGCTGTGCATACTACAAAATAATCTGTATATGGATTAACACTGCGCATATCAATCGTCACGATATCTTCAGCTTGTTTTTCATCTAACGTATGCAAAATGATTTCTAATAAATCAGACATGTTTTCCCTCCTTTTCTAAAATATATTTTTTGGCTTTTTCACGAACAAAAATTGCCCCTAGAGCAAGACTTTGCTTGGATAGATTGATTTCTTTTGATGCATCATATCCTCTACCAGGTTCAATTTTATCTGCTATATATAAAATATGATCATATGCAGATCTACCGTCTCCTAAAGTATGGTGCCAAATAGCATTGAGTATTTTAGAATCATATAAATGTAGATTTTGCTTGATATAAAAAATTGCAGTGAAACTATGCCATACTTTGGAATCAATCATTAGTCCATCGGGATACCATGTTTGCAATACAGTTCTGCCACGATCTTCATCCCATTTCTTTGTAATATCATGTAAAATGCCCATACGATAGGATATATCTTCATCTAGTTGATGAAATCTTGCTAATTGTTTAGCTGTTTCAGCAACACCAATAGAGTGTTGGTAGCGATGTGGATTACATAAGTATTTTGCTACAGTTTCATAATACCAACCGTGTGCATGGATCAATGCCACTGTTCCTTTTGCACAAAGATTAAAATTACCTCTACGTACCTCTTCTTCTGTACTTAACAATGATCGTTTCAAAGAACTTGCTTCTTTACTTCCTCTATACAAAAACATATGCCGATATGGAGCAATAGCTTTTTGTACAAGACATTCCCTGTATTTTTTCGCTAATATACCTTCTTGTTTTACGCGAATATAAATATTTTTATCTTGTTTTTGCAACCCACGTAAATATTGCAACTCAGCTTGTGTTATTGGATCAAATGTTCCTTCAACGATCATCATGGTAATAGAATCTTTGGATCACGCCCTGTGCGATACAATACAATTGTTCTTCCAATGACTTGTACAAGTTCACTGTGTGTTAATCTTGCTAAATCAAAAGCCGTTTCTTCAATATCTGCAGGACTATTCTTCAATACAGAAATCTTAACAAGTTCTCTTGCTTCTAAAGCATGATCTACTTGTTCAATCAAATTATCACTTAATGCATCTTTTCCAATTTGAAAAATGGATTTTTCGCAAGATGCAAGACCTCTTAAATATCTTTTTTGTTTTCCGCTTAACATTACAACATCGCCTTTCTAAATGTTACATTTACATTTTCTGGAACATATACTGTTACAGAAGACATTTGTCCATGTACACATGCCCATCCCAAACCATCTATAACAATGTCCATTTTATCCATTTCTTTACGAATAGAATATTTCTTCATTTTCGCATCATTTG
>CALBJM010000154.1 GCA_937893225.1 uncultured Erysipelotrichaceae bacterium
ATTTTGCTACACCAATTTTAGCAATTTCATCAACTTTTCTACTATTAATAAAGTTTACATAATGCGTATAGTCTTCATAAGTCGTATGATATGTTGAAACAAGTGGAATTTTTAATTGTTTTGCACATATCCTAGCAAAAATCCCTGCACCAAATTCTGTTTGTGCATGAATGACATCTAGATTCAATTTGCGTATTTCTTCTAGAGCAAAAACATGAAAAGGAGATGTCATCACATATCCATACAAAAATTTCAATTGTACACCTGCCAAACGCAATACTTTGTGATCTTCATCCCATCTATGTTTTCCGCTGCCTTTATATGTTGTTACAACATATACTTCATGACCATGTTTTTCTAATTCATTTTTTAATATATATGTAGATGCTGCCACACCATTGATTTCTGGTGGATAAGTATCTGTAAACAATGCTATTCGCATGTATTCTCCCCTTCCTTCTGATATGCTTCCAATGCTTCTTTTGTATACGTAACCGGTATACCAGAAGTTAGTTTTACATCTTTACGCGTCCGTGCATACAGAAATACAAAACTACCTACGATCAATACTTGATAAAACGTGATTACACGCCATAAAATCATAATCGTCGTAGCTTGTGTTTTTGTAAAAATCGTTGAAAACATCAAAATAAATGTTGCTTCAGTTCCTCCTGAAGAACCTGGCATCGGTAAAAACGCATTGACCATCGCAACAAACGATGCTAAAGCAACTGTATTTATATACATGGTAGCATTCACCGAAATACCTAAAATACTAGCACATAAAAATGGAATACTATAATAAATCAAAAGCCGAACTAAATCACAACTACTTAAAAATAAAATCAATTTCTTATGTGTTTTTAAAACAACTACTTCTTTAGAAAATAATTCTAATTGTGTATTTAACTTATTCACAGTAGCATCTACGTCTTTCACAATGTGTAATGTATGTGCAATAGAAATACCCCTCGTTGTCAACCAATTATAAAACTTTGGAGAACAAGCAAGGATCCACAAAAAAACAATAATCATTGCTCCAACCAAAAAACCTGCGATGACAATTAAAAAATATTGTGAATAGTGGGTATAAAAATATGGAAATTTTAAAATCAACAAAAATAAGACAAACAAGCACATGGTTGTCTGATACACAATAAAATCAAGCCACAAAACACCTAAAGAATTGCTGACAGGAACTCCTTGCTTACGAAAGATATACCCCTGAGCAATTTGTCCACCAGAAGCACCTGGTGTAATATTATTAAATAACCCAGCGACATAGGCATTGATAAACCCTTGTTTATATGTGTAATGTGGGTGCGTCAATTTACACTCTTCAGCTAAACTAGCACCAAGAATAAATCTTTCAAATACCATCAATGCGAACAGCAAAAGCAAACCAGGTATACTTACACTCCGTAAAGCATGCATGACTTGAGGACCATCATCTTTCAAAGTAAAATAGAGAACCAATCCTGCAAGTCCAAATATCAATGCTATATTAAATAATGTGTTACTAAATAGATTTTTTATTTTTTTCCACATATCTATATTATACATTTAAAAAAAACGTCTCTCAATATGAGTCCGTTTCTTTAAGAATTTCTTCATAAACACTTTTCAATTGTTGTCCTATTGCCTCAATTGAACGATTCTTTGCAACAAAATACCCAGCTTTTGTAAGATCTGGCAATTGTTGTTCTACTACGCCGCGAATAATATTTACAAATGCCTCATTATCATTTGCTTTATAACAATTTGTTCCATTCTCCAGCCAAGGATCAAATACACCAATATCACGTACAACAACAGGACATTTCGCAGCTAAAGCCTCCAAAACTACGATTCCCTCTGTTTCTTCATAACTTGGAAAAAAGAAGCAATCCGCATCACTATATGCCCCTTCAATAATGCCGCCTTTTACATATCCTGGAAAAATCAAGTTAGGCAACGCATTATGATCCACTAAATCTGCCATTTCTTTCGGGATGATCAAACGATTTGTATCTCCAAACCAAATAAATTTATATTCAGGTAATTGTTTTGCTACTTCTACAAAATCTTGTAAACCTTTTCTATGAAATAAAAGCCCAACCCCAATGACAACTTTATCCGTTGCTTTTAAAGAAAAATATTTACGAAAAGCATTTATTTTCTCAGGATCTCTTTTGTACCTATTTAAATCGATACCATTACTTACAGGATATATAGGTAACGTTAATCCATAACTTTGCAATATCTTTTTAGAATATGGGGTGGGTGTAATCAGAGCATCTGCTTGGCTGTATAAATGAATCAACCACTTTTTTACAGCTGGTGAAAGAGCATTGGATAAAGTAAAGCTATTACGAAAATCTTCCTCTGTAGAATGCGCATGGTAAATAACTTTCTTTCCTCTTTCAATAGCATTTCTTACAATTGCATCAGAATTCATATAATACGTGTTGATATGTAAAATATCATAATTTGGATCCCATGGATCTGTTGTATAATCAATTCCTGCAGATTGTAAAGCACGTTGTTGATGCATAAATGCACGTCCAATACCTGACTTAGAAATGACATTTTCACCTTCAAAATACAATAATACCTTCATAACGACATACATTATAAAACACTGCTCAGAAAAAAAAAACAGATACTCTGCATTCGAGAGTATCTGTCTTAATAAAATTTTAATTATTGTTCTTCCTGCATCTTGACCTTAGTGATCAACTTGTTAAGACGAGTCTGTGCATCCTTCTTTGTCTTTTCAAACATTTCATGAGCTGCATCCTGACCCTTCAATCTTGGAAGGTTGAAGTAACGAGCTTCAGCCATCAAGAATGATTCAAATTTAGACCAATCAGGTGTCTTTGTGGAATCAATCTGTAAAGGCTTTTCGAGTCTTGGATCGAATCTATACAATGATGTATAACCACAAGCTACTGCATCCTTCTGTCTTGTAGGAGCATTGATCAAACCACCCTTAATGCCGTGTTCAGCACATGGACAGTAAGCAATGATAATGGAAGGACCATTATAGCTTTCAGCTTCCTTGAATGCCTTGATTGTCTGCATCTGGTTTGCACCCATAGCTACAGAAGCAACATAAGCTGTTCCATATTCCATGAAGATCTGACCAAGATCCTTCTTAGCTGTTGGCTTACCACCTGCAGCAAACTTAGCAATTGCAGAATAGTTAGTAGACTTAGAAGCCTGTCCACCAGTATTAGAATATGTTTCTGTATCAAGAACAAGAACATTTACGTTCAAATTGTTAGCCATAACATGATCTAATCCACCGTAACCGATATCATAAGACCATCCATCACCACCAACAATCCATACAGACTTACCAACAAGGTCTCTTTCCATTTCAAGCAATGGTTTAACTGCTTCAACACTAGAAGCCTTAACAGCAGCAATTAATTCATCCTTAACTGCACGCTGTGCATTTCTATCTTCCTTAGCATCAAGATACTTAGTAAATGCATCCTTGCAAGCTGGTTCAACCTTATCAATGTTTTCTTCGATGATACGGAGAATTCTAGCAGACTTAGCAGCCTGAGAAACTGCCATACCAAAACCATATTCAGCGTTATCTTCGAATAAAGAGTTAGCCCAAGCAACACCATTACCCTCTTCATCAGTTGTGAATGGGTTAGATGGAGTAGCAGAGCAATAAATCATAGAACAACCTGTTGCGTTAGCAACGAGCATATCCTTACCAAATAACTGAGATACTAATCTGTAGTATGGAGCTTCACCACAACCTGGGCAGCATCCAGATACTTCAAAGTATGGCTTTTCAAGAGATACACCAGCTACTGTATTAGCATTACCATATTGTGGCTTTTCAGGTGTCTTCTTATAAAGGTAATCAGCTACAGGTTCTTGCTTTGTCTGTGTAGCGATTGGCTTAGCAACAAGAGCCTTTGGATTTTCCTTAGTTCCATCACCTACTGGACATACTGTGATACATACACCACAACCTACACAGTTTTCAGTAGCAAGCTGGATTCTGAACTTTAGTCCATCTTCCTTAGCCTTACCATAGAGAGGTGTTGGATCCTTATATGTTAATTCAAATCCATTATCAGCAGCGATCTTGCTAGCTTCTGCACATTCTTCTTCAGTCATTAAGAATGGACGAATCGTAGCATGTGGACAAGCAAATGCACACTGGCCACATTCGATACACTTATCAGCATTCCATTCAGGAACATATGCAGCAATGTTACGAGCTTCTCTAAAGGAAACATCTTCCTTCATTGTACCATCAACAATTGTAGGATCTGTAAATTCAGAAACCTTCATGTTATAGCCTTCCAATGCATTGATCTTCTGAACGAATCCATCATAGTATGCATCGCCTGTTTCAGCATACAAAGCACCCTTACTAGAGAGATTGCTCCATTCAGGCTTAACAGTAACTTCTACCAATGCACTAGCACCCTTATTGATAGCTGCAATGTTGTTATTAACAAC
>CALBJM010000155.1 GCA_937893225.1 uncultured Erysipelotrichaceae bacterium
CGTGTATAAACGAAAAGAAATTCAAATTCCAGAAAAACAGAACATTTTCATAGGAAAATTACAAATAAATCGATTCAGAGGAAAAATTTCTTTGCAGATGATAGTGGAAGAAATTGCACAGTGAGATATAATTATTTTATTATTTTAGATATGTGGAGGAAAAAGTCATGGCATTAAATCTAGAAGAATATATTGCATCTATTCCTGGTTTTCCAAAAGAGGGAATCTTGTTTAGAGATGTAACACCAATTTTACAAAATCCAGAGGCATATAAAGAAGTAACAAAATTATTAGCAGATTATGCTAAAAAAGTTGGAGCAACAGCAATTGCTGGACCAGAATCTAGAGGTTTTTGGTTTGGTTGTCCTGTTGCGCAAGAGCTTGGGTTGAAGTTTATTCCTGTTAGAAAGCCTGGAAAGCTTCCTCGTGAAACAATTTCTGAAAAGTATGATCTGGAATATGGTTCTAATGAAGTTTGTATGCATAAGGATGCCGTGACAAAGGGTGATAAGGTATTGATCATTGATGATCTTTTAGCTACAGGTGGTACAGCACAAGCTTCTGCAAAGATGGTTGAAAGATTAGGTGGGGAAGTTGTAGGTTGTGCATTTGTCATCGAATTATTTGGAAATGGTATGGATGGTCGTGGTACATTAGGAAAATACGATGTTTATAGCATTCTAAGAATGAGTGACAATTGATTTTAGTGTGCTTTTATTGAAATAAAAATCGAAGATATAATCTTCGATTTTTATCCATTCAGGGGGAGGTAACATGAAAGAGAAGAATAAAGATATCGGCATTAATGACGTGCTTTTGGAAGTGCGTACATATATTCATAATGAAGACAGTCTAAAAATTGTTGAACATGCGGCTAACTATGCTAGTGAAAAACATGCTGGTCAATTTCGTCGGTCTGGTGAACCGTATCTCATTCATTTGATCAATGTTGCCTATATTCTTGCACAATTACGATGTGGCCCAAAGACTGTAGCAGCTGGATTTTTACATGATGTTATAGAAGATTGTGGGATTACAAAAGAAGAACTTGCAAATGAATTTGATGAAGAAATTGCGGATATCGTAGAGGCAGTAACGAAGATTGGTACATTGCGCTATAAAGGAAAAGACGATCCGGAGTATCAAGCAGCAAATCATAGAAAGATCTTTATTGCGATGGCAAAAGATGTGCGCGTCATTCTGGTGAAACTATGCGATCGTTTACATAATATGCGTACATTGGAATATCAGCCAGAAGCTTCACAAAAAAGAATTGCAGCAGAAACACTAGATGTATATGCTCCAATTGCCCATCGATTAGGTATTAGTGCAATCAAGAATGAATTAGAAGATCTATGCTTCTATTATTTAAATCGTGAAGAATACCATCACATAGCACATCTTGTAGAAATCAAGAAAGTAGAAAGAGATGCTGCAGTTTCTCATATGATCGATGAAATTAGTGACATGTTGCATCAAAATCATTTACAATTCCGTATTTTTGGTAGAAGTAAACACTTATATTCGATTTATAACAAGATGGTGAAAAAACATAAACGTTTTGACCAAATCTTAGATTTGCTTGCGATACGTATCGTTACGCAAACAGAATTAAATTGCTATGAGATCCTTGGCTATATTCATGCAAAATATAAACCTATTCCTGGTAGACTCAAAGATTATATTGCAATGCCAAAGCCTAACATGTATCAATCTTTACATACAACGATCATTGGTGATGATGGAAAGATATTTGAAGTACAGATTCGTACAGAAGAAATGGATAGTATAGCTGAAAATGGTGTTGCTGCCCATTGGAGATATAAAGAAGGCACAAACTACAATGCAAAGGTCGAACAAAAAGAAATTGAAGATAAACTTGGATGGTTTAAAAATTTTGCATTATATTCGGAAGAAGAAAGTGCATCTGGTTCTGCAAGTGAATATATGGCTACACTGCAACACGATGTGTTTGAGGCAAATGTCTATGTTATGACGCCTATGGGAAGAGTTATTGATTTGCCAAGTGGGGCAACGCCAATTGATTTTGCATATCGTGTACATACAGATGTAGGGCATACATGTGTTGGTGCAGTTGTTAATGGTGTCATGGTTCCGTTGAATACGGAGTTAAAAACAGGTGATGTTATTGAAATTAAGACACGTAAAGGAACAGAACCTAGTGAAGATTGGCTGCAATTTGTAAAAACAAATCAAGCGAAAAATAAGATACGTAATTTCTTGCAGAAAAAAGAAACAGAAAAGCGTTCTGAAATGATCGATCTAGGTGAAAAATATTTACGTGATGAATTAACAAGGCGTGGTTTTGATCCTAAGGAATATATGGACAAAAAGAAATTGGAAAACATTTATCATGATTTCCAAGTAGGTACATATGTTGATTTTATGTATGGTATAGCAGTAAAGTCCATTAATCCAACCGTTGTAACAGAAAAGTTAACAAGACAAAAAGCGCGTGTAGCAAACTTTGAGGAACAGGCTATCAACCGTATAGCCAATCGTGAAAATGTAAAACACACACCAACAAAGACAGGTATCATCGTTCCGGGTATTGATTCTATGAAAATGAGCATTGCACAGTGTTGTATGCCTGTATATGGTGATCCTATTAAAGGTTTTATAACAAAAGGAGAAGGTGTAAAAGTACATCGCGCAATGTGTCCTAATATTGCACATACTAATGCGCGATTGATCGATGTAAAGTGGGACGACGATAATACAGATCGTACTTACGAAACAGAAATCATTATTACCGCAAGAGATCGTCAATTTTTAGCAACAGATGTACTAACAGTTATTTCCCAATTTAAAGCACCAATTGATAAGCTCAGTGCAGATGTAAATCATGAATTATTGATTTCAACATTGCGTTTAACGATTCGTGTACGCGATGTAGAGCATTTGAATACGATCATGGCAAATATTCGAAAAGTAGATTCTGTTGTAGAAGTAGATAGAGGTTGCCATTAACAACTTGTACATTTCAAGAAACAAGTTTATAATTTGAACGTTAAATTCAAAGAAAGAGAAATTCTTATAGATACCTTGATTAGAGACAATGGTTAGGTGAAAGCATTGATGGCTATGTATAAGAATAGACACTCTGGAGAAGATACCTGAAATAGAAGTAGGGATATTCGTTGACCGCGTTAAGGTAATGAAGTGCATGTCTAAAAAGATATGAATAAAGGTGGTACCGCGCATACAAGCGTCCTTTCTATTTAAGGGCGCTTTTATAGTATTTAGGAGGAAAAAAGATGAATTATCAAACACCAAGAGGTACATATGACATTTTGCCTGATGAAATATACCAATGGCACGATGTTGAAAATGTCATTCGTGAA
>CALBJM010000156.1 GCA_937893225.1 uncultured Erysipelotrichaceae bacterium
ATTTGTTTACTTTTTTTCATACGTGAAATATTATAGTCTTGTTTTTAGATATGAAAAGAGAAAAAAAGACATAGTTTTCATCATAGTCAGATAAAAATATCATTGGTTGTGATAAAATAGATATATGATTAAGAAATATTACTATGCATTAATAAGTATGAAATATGCATTCTTTATGTTTGGATTGCCAGTACTTGTTTTTGTACTAGCATTTTTGGAAACAAAGATGAAATTTTCGGGGTTCCATTACTTGATGATGGTTTTAGCAATATTACTTTTCATAGTTTTGTTTTTCTACTATAAAGATAAAATGAAAGTGTCGAAACAATTGAAGAAAGTTTCAAATTTAGTAGAATATAGTTATGGTGGCGTGGTTGATCGTTCATGGATTTTAGAAAATCGTATGCTTTGTTGTAAAGATTTAGAAATTCATGAAGTCCTTCCGGAAAAGGTTAGTGCCGTAAAGGAAGAAACGATAAAAAATAAAGTAATTTTGCATCTCTATGTAGATGAAAAAATTGTAGATATGAGTGCATTATCTGAAGAGGAAGCACAAAGATTTTGTGCATTTCTTAAGAGAAAAAATCCAGACATTGCATTACATGGAATAGAAATTAAGGGTAAAGGCACATTGCAAGAACTTGGCGCAAGTGCACAGGTGTAGTTATGGAAATGAGTCATAGTGAATTAATGAAAGCGTTGGTTCAGAAATTTATCCAAGTTACTTTGGATGATGGTTCTGTGCATGCGGGGTATATAGGAAATCCAGATGATTTCAAAGGGGAAACAATGCCAGAAGAAATGGTGCTCATTAATGGTTTAATGAGAGACACTGTTAAGATTGCACGTGTAGTGGATGTGCAGTTTCCTAAAAGAGAAGATACGACAAAAATTCCAATTGTTGGTTTTGATGACTAAGCAGATGTATTTCTGCTTTTTTTGTTAGGAATGTAGACAAATAAGCGTTACAATAATTGTCGTTGCAAAAGAGGGATTATGACAATTAAAGAACAAAAGAGAAAACAATATCTTAGACCATTTGTTGTGGTAATTGCGGCAATTATTATGTCGTTAAATATTAAAATCATGGTAAGAAATGGTGGACTATATCCAGGTGGTGCAAATGGTTTAACAATTCTTACACAAGCAATATTAGAAAAATTCTTTCATATGGAAGTTTCATATACTTTAATCAATATATTTTGGAATTCTTTGCCGGTGTATATTGGTTTTAAATATATTGGGAAAAACTTTACTTTTTTTTCCTTATTGATGATCTTATTAAACAGTGTAATGGTTGATATGATACCAAAGTATACATTAACATCTGATATATTGTTGATTAGTGTGTTTGGTGGAATGCTAAATGGTTTAGCAATAGCATTGTGTTTGAAAGTAGATGCTACAACTGGTGGAACAGATTTTATATCTATATTCTTATCAGAGAAGTATGGTATTGATGGATTTAATATGGTGTTGATATTAAATGCATTTATATTAATTACTGCAGGTATTTTGTTTGGCTGGGATAAAGCACTATATTCTATCATTTATCAATATGTATCTACGCAAACGATTCATTTATTGTATAGAAGTTATTCTCAAGTAACACTGATTATTATTTCGGATAAAGTAAATGAAATATCAGATATGATTCATGCGGTAACACAACACGGTGCAACAATTATAAATGCCGAAGGTGCATATCACTACGATGATCGAAAGATGATTTATTCGGTAATTAATGAAAGTAGTGAAAAAGCAATCATAGGGAACATACTTGCTATTGATCCACATGCATTTATAAACTGTCTACGCACGAAAGAAATACGAGGACATTTCAATCAAATTCCAAAAGATTAACCCAGGTCAAAAGATTTGGGTTTTTCTTTGGACATTTTATGACTAGTAAATTGACAACGATATCCTTAAAAATATAATTGAACTGTGATTTGTGCATATGAGGATAACAGGTTCTTCTAACACATTTATGGGTGAAATCAAAGAAAGGTAAATCTTATTAATGATAGTCATTAAAATATCAGATTTAGTAAAAAATAGAAGAAAAGAATTAGGAATGACACAAGAACAATTATGTGAAGGTATTTGTGAACCTGTAACAATTTCAAGACTGGAAAATGGCAAGCAAATTCCATCTCAAAAACATTTACAAGAAATATTTGAACGATTAAATATACCAAATGAATATCTAGCAGCATGTTTTTTAGACGATTCATATAGACATATGTCAGAAAAAGAAGAAATTTTAAAGGAAATCTATCACTGTTTCATGTTGCCAAAAAAGCAACAAATAAAAAAATTGGAAGACATAAAATCTGATACAGATAAACGATATAAAAACGGAAATATTTCAGAACAATTTTATTGTTTTATAGATATATTTGTAAATTTAAATAATTCAAGTATTGAAGATAATATGAAGAAATGCATTTTTGAAATTCAAAAAACAAATCCATGTTTTGATATTTCAAAAATATCAGAATTATTATTCACAAATGATGAATTCTATCTCACATTACTATTAGGTGTATTATTTTACATGAAATCTGACAATGAACAATGTGAAGCAGTATTTCTCGATTTAATGAATTATATGAAAAAAAGGAAGAATTACGAAATTATAAATGAGAATAATAAGATTCGAGATATATTTGTACACGTACTTTATATGAGAGTATTGAAGCATATGAAAAAATATATAGATGCAGTAGTTATCGGAGAGAATATTCTTTGCAGATGTTTAGATGAATTCCAATATTTTTTTCTTGGAATCGTGTATGAAACACTAGCTGATTGTAAAAAAGAAATGAACGATTCTACAGCATATGAATATTATAGAAAAGCATGGGCATACTACTTTTCTACAAATAACCAATGTGGTTTAGAACGATTAGAAATTAAAAATATCAAACTTTCACAAGACGATATGTTTTTTAATAAACAAAAAAGTAAAATTTAATCATCTTAATTATCTAGATATTAAGTAGAAAGGGCTATTATATGGAAGTTGTTGCTGAAAAGAAACCTATTCATGCACTACTCAATAATGAGCCAAACAGCATCGTCATTAATGTAGTGCCTGGTTGTGGATGTGGACATTGAGCATCCACTAAAGCAAGTGGAGTTCATAATTGAATTCCACTTATTTCATATAAGAAAATAAGGTATAATATGTATATTTTGCCAGGATTTATAAAAATAATTACAAATGAAAATGCAGTGAGGATATCTTCTCAAGTTAAACAAAACACATTATTACTTACTGATGATAAATATATAAAAGAATTTCAAGAAATTCAAAAATTAGGTGGTTGCGAAGTGCTGAATACTACTTTAAAAACCACACTACATAATCAAGAAATGCTATTAACAGAGAAAGAATTAATTAGATTATTAAATGAAGTGAAGAGCTTATTAGATAAAACAATGATGATTACAATAATGCCAACTGAAGCATGTAATTTTAGATGCCCATATTGCTATGAAAGCCATGAGCCACGTTTAATGTCTAAACAAACTATGAGTATTATTGAAAAATACATTGCTGAAAGAATAGAGAACTTTGAAACACTAGAAATCAATTGGTTTGGTGGAGAACCAACTTTATGTATAGATACAATTGCTGATTTTTCTAATTTCATCTATTCATTACAACAAAAATATAAATTTAAATATATATCTAATATAACAACTAATGGATATCTATTAAATCAAGAAAATTTTATTAGATGTTACAACTCTGGAATAAGAACATATCAAATAACTATAGATGGATTTAATCATGATAAAACGAGACCACTTGCCAATGGTGGAAAATCGTTGGAGACAATTATACAAAATATAAAAGCAATCCATTGTTTAGACAACAAAACATATAATTTTAAAGTTATAATACGTCATAATATTTTATCAAATGATAATGATTTAAGTTGGTATGATTATTTATCACATATACTTGGAAATGACATGAGATTTGGTGTAGTTGTTCGTGCAGTGACAGATTGGGGTGGAGATAAAGTAAAAACATTAAAATTATTAAAAGATGAAAAAGAACGAAATTTGCAAATACACAAAGAGTACATTGAAAGAATTGGACTTTCTATGGATGAGGGTGATAATCAATTGTTTGGTAGGATATGTTATGCTGCGTATCCAAATGGATATATTTTTCGAGCAGATGGTTCAATAATGAAATGTTCAGTTGCATTAAATGATGAAATAAACAGAGTTGGTAAAATCATTGACAATAAAGTTAAGATTAATAATACTGTAAATGATTTATGGTGTAGAAATAGTTATGATTATAAATGTTATAGATGTAAAAATGTATTGAGCTGTTTGAATTTGTCTTGTAGATATAATTCAATAAAAAATAAAGAATTAACGTGCTTAGAATGAATATTAGGAATAATAAATATTATGAAAAATTATATTAAGAAACATTGGAAAATGATTATAATACCTGTCTTAATAGGATGGTTTGCCCAAGTTTGTTATGCATTGATACAACTTATTATGGCTATGTCTTTTCAAGCTGCTTTTGATATGAATCTATATGAATTTTTAAAGTGGACAGGAATCATGGTAGTAGGCTATGTTTTGTATTTGGGAGTTTCTGCTATAGAGTCAAAAATACAAGCAAAGACAAAAATGAAATTAAATAATGAAATACGTCATGAATATCTTAAGAGTTGTATTAGTAAAAAACACAATACATTTCATCAAAAGGACATAGGCGAATACGTTTCTTCTCTTACAACGAATTTGAAACAACTTGATGCCTTAGCATGGACGCCTTTATTTGATATATCTGATCAGATTGGAATGATTGTGAGTTGTTCTATATCTTTGTTGTTTTTGAATTGGGTATTGTTAGTAGTTGGTTTAATAGTTTCAATGATTTTGATATTCTTACCAAATGTATTTAGCAATCAAATGGAAAAACTTGGAAAGATATGTGCAGATGCGGATTCTAAAGGCATGGGAAATTTTAAAGAACTAATTTCTTGTATAGATATTTTTAAATTGTATAAAAAACAAGATCTATTTATTAAAAAAGGGGATATGTATAGTGCAGAGGTAGAAAGTGCTAATTGTAATAGAGAAGTAGCGCAAAGTTATATTGCGTGTGCTACTGGTTTTCTGAGTGTGCTAATGCAACTTCTTCAACAAGTCGTTACAGTTTTTTTGGCAATTGGTGGAAAAGTAATGATTGGTGCATTTGCTAGTGCAAGTAATTTAACAGCTGGTATTACAAATGGTTTGCGTGCAATTTCTGCTGATCGTATGGCAATGGCGTCTGCAGAAGCATATTTTCCAGAAATAGAGAATAAAGATAATGAAAATGAAGAAGAAATAGAAATTACAGATATCCGTACAAATGATCTGTCTTACCAATATGACGGAAAACAAAGCATTCATTATCCTAATATGGTATTTGAAAAAAATAAAAAATATGCAATTGTTGGTCCTTCTGGTTGTGGCAAATCTACTTTATTAAAAATTATTCTTGGATGGAATACTGCATACGTAGGTAGTATGAAACTAGGTAATGTAGAAGTTAAAAATCTATCTGAAGAGCAAATATCTGATAAGATTAGCTATATTGATCAAAATGTTAGTATATTAAATGATACTATTTTGCATAATATAACGTTGTATGATGATTTTAGTGAAGAGCAAGTACAAAATGTATTAAAACAAAGTGCATTAGATAAAGATATTTCATCATTTCCTATGGGATTGCAAACTCTTACGGGAGAGGATGGAAACCAATTATCTGGTGGGCAGAAACAACGTATTGCTATAGCAAGGGCACTTTTACATAGGCATTCCATATTGCTTGTAGATGAAGGAACAAGTGCATTGGACAAAAAGAATGCAGAAATCATAGAGAAACAATTATTAGAAAATAAAGATATTACACTCATTTTGATTAGTCATCATCTGAGTGAAGAGGATATAAAGAAGTTTGATCATGTATATCAATTAAAATAAGGACACAGCGAAAAGCTGTGTTTTTATAATGTGTAAACGCTTTCTGAATGTGAGATAATATATGCACTAGGAGGAATTGAAAATGTCTAATTTTCCAAAAGAGTTTTTATGGGGAGGAGCTACAGCTGCTAACCAGGTTGAAGGTGCGTGGGATGAAGAAGGAAGAGGCCCTGCTAAAACAGATGTTACTACAGGAGGATCATATAAAGAGCCTAGATATGTAACGTATATTGATAAAGATGGTAATCCAGGGAAAGTAAATCAGTTTTTGGATATTCCAGAAGGTGCAAAGTATGCGGTTTTACCAGATTATTATTATCCAAATCATAAGGCAGTAGATGAATATCATCATTATAAAGAAGATATTGCGTTATTTGCAGAAATGGGATTTAAAG
>CALBJM010000157.1 GCA_937893225.1 uncultured Erysipelotrichaceae bacterium
ACTCAACTTCTTAAAATCCCATGGCTCATGTTCTAACACGATTTGTGTATAAGAAGGATCTGTGTCTTGCATCACTTCTTTTGGAGATAATCTTTCTTCTGCACCTTCCCCATTCTTTTCACCATCAACTCTTCCAACGATTTGAATACCTAATTCTTTAAATGTTTCCGTTTCATCTTGAAGAATATGGAATTTAGATGCAGCCATAAATTCATCCATTGTTTTTGGACGCAAAGCTATCGTTGGATCATCTACAGAAAAGCCGCCAAATAAAGTTTCATCAACGTCGTGATTTCCATAAACAACATATGTACCATATGTTGTTTTCATCTTTGCCAATTCTGCAGAATACAATTCTGGATTCTGTAATCCATTATAGGAAGAAGTAAATACATCCCCTGCAATCAATACCATATCTGCATTTTGTGCATTGACCATCTGAACCATTTTCTTTGTCAATTCTATATTCGAATTCGTTGATAAATGTAAATCTCCAAGAAGAATCAATTTCAAATTTCTTCCCTTTGAGTCCTGTAAAGTCACGTCATAGGAAACTAATTTAGGCGATTGTGAGTGATGTAAACCATATGTGTTGATCAACAATGTACCTACAAAGGCAGCACATAAAACACGCTTAGCCGCTTTATTATATCTTTGCTTATTTTTGCGTAAAAACAACAACACGATTTCTCCAATAACAAAAATCATCGCATAATAAGCCAAAAAGCCAAGAAAGATATTTCCATATTTTTGAAATGTATAAAGGCCCATATTTTCCGGAAGAAATGCACCAAATACCGGTAAACTAGCCAATACCACATACATCGCTAAAATACAGATTCGAATACCTTTTTTAGCCCATTCAAATTTTTTCAAAAAACTGTTAGACCGTATAATCAAATACAAATTGATCAATACATATACGACCATCAAACTAAAATAATCTGTTTTCAATTAACTCACGCCTTTCTATTTATATCGTTGCATAAGCTATCAATTTTTTGCATAACTTCATCACTATTCAAATTATGTCTTTCAGCCATGCCAACCAATGTTCTTTCAAAGCCAACAACCAATCCACTATATTCTTCAGATGACTTTGCTTGATTCATTTCTTTTTCAAAATTGGAAATCATCTTTGAAAACTCATTGTGGAACAAATGTGTAGGCAAATGGTAACTTTTCTCTACCCAATCACACATTTTCATAACATCCGCTTTTACTTCACTTTCACTTTTCACCATAGTATCCTCTATCGATATTTGTTCACATTTTATACTAATTTCATCACAACAAGCAACCTTGCACAATATTTTTTTCTTTCAATGCATGCCGCAACATGTTTAAAACGCGTCTCTTGTCCTTAGACCATAATGGTGCAAGCAACAATTCTCCTGCTCCATCTCCTGTCAAACGATGAATCACGATTTGTTTATCTAGATTTCCAATGCAATTCACTACAATATGAATATATTCTTCTTGACGCAAAACATGAAATGCATTTGGATTTTCTAAATACATTTTTCCTAGATCACAACCTTTCAAATAATGCAAAAGCTGCAATTTTACACCATCTATCTGCAATACATTTAAATGATGTATCGTATCCAACACATCCTGTTCTGTTTCATTTGGCAAGCCAATAATCACATGTGCTATCACACTCACACCAATTGCATGCAATTTTTCCACACATGCATCAAACACTTCCAATCGATACCCTCTGCGAATAAATACTGCACTTCTTTCATGCATTGTTTGTAGACCCAACTCTACCCAAATAAACTTATTTGGAAATGCTTGCTTCAACTCTTGAAACAAGCGTATCGTTTCTTCATTAACACAATCTGGTCTTGTCGCAACAGAAATCCCCGCAAATAAAGTATCTGATAAAGCCGCAGTAAATAATTGCTTGAGTCTTTCATACGTAGCATACGTATTTGTATAGGCTTGAAAATATGCAATGTAATCACCTATTTCAGCATCTTGATGATTATAGATCAAATCTTGTTTCGTTAATTTTTGTCCTTCGTAAGATATCGCAAAATCGCCAGAACCACCCGCATCACAAAATATACATCCTCTCGTATCGATCTTTCCATCTCGATTCGGACATGTCATATGTGCATCCAAAGCTACACGATATAATTTTCTTCCAAAATTTTGCTTACAATAATCTGTAAATGCATAATAATATTTCTTTTCCATTGCACTATTATAAAAAAACTGTGTCATAAAACACAGTCATTCTATAAATTTTTTTATTTTCTTTGCATTTTGATACCCTTTAAAATACAAATCTTCAATACTTTCCTTATCTTTTGTCAAAGTCTTCATCTTCCCAATACTATCTGGTGCAATGATACAAACTCTGCCTTGTTCTTCTAACTTCTCACACATGTCCACACACGCATTATAAACATGCGCACGATTTGCCATCCCTTCTGCAGCTTTAGGATACTTGTGAGACAATAAGCGTGCAATAATCATATCATTTTTTGGTACTCTTCGAAATTCTATTGGCCGTGTCAAAATCAACACGACTTTATCACAACCATCTACAAATGCCTTTTGATATGGCACAGGGTCTGAAAGACCACCATCATAGTATGGTATGCCTTCTACATAGTATGGACGATTGACTACAGGCACACAACAACTCGCTTTAATTGGATCATATTGATCTTGATGCATATCATTTTTAC
>CALBJM010000158.1 GCA_937893225.1 uncultured Erysipelotrichaceae bacterium
TGCTTTAAAGCATCTTTACTCATGTCAAAGCCATACTTTTCTGCAGCACATAAAGAAGATGTATAATACCCTTCCCCACATCCAAGATCGCACAGAACAGCAGGTTTGTATTGTTGTGTGATTTTTACGAGTTCTTTCTTTAAGAAACCATAGTTTTCAGAATTTAAAAAATCTGTTCTAGCTTGTACCATCTCCTTGTTGTCACCATGGTCTACGGATTGCTTTAGCAAAAGATTGAGATATCCTTGTTTTGCATAATCGAAAGAGTGTTTATTTGTGCATACAGCACTTTTATTGATTTTTTCTAGTGGATTTCCACAAATTGGACATATTAATTTCATAGTAGTATTGTATCATGAATTTTCAAAGATGCACTTGACTGACTACCAGTCAGTGCTATACTCCAATTTAGAGGTACAATATGGCAGATGTAAAAGATAGTGATGAGAGAAGAAATGAGTTTGTAGATGCAGCTGAAAAATTGTTCCAAGAAAATGGTATTGTGGACACAACGATCAATGCAATCGTGAAAGAAATGAATGTTGCAAAAGGTTTGTTTTATTATTATTTTAAGTCAAAAGATGATGTTATAGACGCTGTTAGTGAGAAATATAAAGAAGTATTTAATGATATGCTGCAAACTTCTATGGATAAACCAACATATGAAGAACTCTTGCAACAATATATACAAAATTGTGTTGTTAGTTTTCGAGATTTGAGTGAGAAGGTAGAAGGAGATAGTGTAGATTTAACGCCATTGTCCAATCGTTCTGTAGAAGTAGCAAAAAAAGATGCAATTGTTGGATTAACAGAATTATTTGAAGAAGGTATGAAAAATGGCAGCTTTCAATTTGTTCATCCACGATATTACGCAGATATCTTGATTGGCGGTATATTGACTTTGGTGGAAGAAAAAGAAGCTGGAGATGATGAGATTTGTAATATTATAATGGATTTGATCGAGAGGAGTGGAAAGGATTGAGTATGTCTGAAAATAATAATGATTTTGCGGAAAAATTAAATGCATTCAAAGAAGAAGCTTTCAGAACGATGAAAGAAACGAGTGAGCTTGTTATTCAAAAATTTGATTTAGAAAAGAAAAAAGCTGAGATTCGTAGTGAGATTGGACATCATAGTCGAGAATTAGCGAAGTCTTATGAAAAACTTGGCAGACAATATTTTGCACATGTGGAGCAGGGTATTGAAATTGGTGGTGAAAAAGATACTTTTGAATTGATTCGTTCTAAGGAAAAACTGATTGAATTGCTACATGAAAAATTAGATCAACTTGAAAAATAAAATGAAAAATCCTAGGTTCCATAATCTAGGTTTTTTTTATGATTGCTTGAAAGCAAAGAGTTA
>CALBJM010000159.1 GCA_937893225.1 uncultured Erysipelotrichaceae bacterium
GGAAAAAATCATAAATGCCAAAACAAAGTTCATAAATACACCAGCGAGCATGATAATGATTTTTTGCCAAGGTTTCTTTTCTGTTAATCGTCTTCCTTCTGGAACGACAACATCGGGATATGCTTCGTCCCCTTCCGTTTCTCCTGCCATTGCCACAAATCCACCTATTGGTAATACACGAATAGAATATTGCGTTTCTTTTCCTTTTTTCTTAAAAAGAACTGGTCCCATACCAAAAGAATATTCATAACAATATACCCCAAATATTTTTGCGGCCACTAAATGACCAGCTTCATGGATTAAAATAATTGCACTTAATAAAAGTAGAAAATAAATAATTGTCATGCATGCTCTCCTTTCACTAATTGACATGCATATTCCCTACCCCACCTATCTGCATCAATAACATCTTGTACGCATTCAATTTCTTTAAATGGTGCATGATGCACTGCAGAAATAACAATTTCTTCAATTTTCAAAAATGGAATTTCATGATTCCGGAATGCCGCATTTGCCACTTCATTCGCCGCATTCATTACCGCATTTAAGTTACCACCTTTCTTACCTGCTTCAAAAGCCAATGCCAATAATGGAAAACGTGTCGTATCCGGATCATCAAAGTGCAAGCTGCCAAGCTTAGCTAAGTCTAATGGTGTATCTAATACATAGTCATAACGATCGGGATACGTTAATGCATATTGAATCGGTAAGCGCATATCTGGTGCACCAAGTTGTGCAATGATACTATGATCGACATATTCAACTGCACTATGTACTACACTTTCTGGGTGCATCAATACACGAATCTTTTCATATGGCATATGAAAGAGCCAATGTGCTTCAATAACTTCAAATCCTTTATTCATAAGCGTAGCAGAATCAATCGTAATCTTAGCACCCATAGACCAATTAGGATGTGCAAGCGCTTCTTCCACAGTAGCATCTTTTAACTCTTCTCTGCTTTTTTTTCGAAAAGCACCACCCGAACACGTAATCAAAAGCCTTTTGACTTGTTCAATCTTATTACCACGTAATGATTGCCAAATAGCAGAATGTTCAGAATCAATTGGATACAATTGGCAATGGTTTTCTTTCAATGCTTGATAAATCAATTCACCGCCACATACAAGTGTTTCTTTATTTGCCAACGCAACGTCATGGCCACTTTGAATAGCTGCCAATGTTGGAAGAAATCCAGCAAATCCTACAAGTGCATTAACAAGAAGATCATAATCTTGCTTTTTCACAATTTCTTCCATGCCTTCTTCCCCAGAAAGAATTGTCTTATTTGGATATTTCTTTCTGAGCTGTTCAGCATCTTCTTCTTTTTCTACAGAAAATATAGAAATGGAAGGAAATGTTTGCAAATAATCTTCTGCTTTTTGTATATTTTTTCCTACACCAAATGAAACAAGTTCAAATAAGTCCGGATGCTGCAAAACAATATCTATCGTTTGAGTACCTATCGATCCAGATGCACCTAATAATACCAATCTTTTCATGCAATAACTCCAAATAAAATCATCAAAGAAATAAAAATCATCAAACAGAATACCAATGAATCAATACGATCCAATACACCGCCGTGACCTGGAATCAAATTTGAAAAATCTTTGATTTGAAATCTTCTTTTAATAGAAGAAAAACTCAAATCACCAACTTGCGCAACAAGAGGTAATACAACACTGCCTGCAATAACCAATCCACTAGGAAGCTGTTTTAAAACCAGCAAACCATATACAAGTGATACTACTAGCCCCGTGACATAGCCACCTATAGAACCTTCCCAGGTTTTGTTTGGAGATATAGCAGGAATCATTTTATGTTTCCCAAATGCCACGCCAAACAAATAAGCACCAGTATCACACATGAAACAAGCCAAACAAACATATAACATGATTAGTCCACCAGGCATATCCATGGCATAAATTACATCGACACAACGCAATGCCAACCCAATCAATACGCTGATTGTGAATGGATACACAACACTGTCCGTAGCAACTTTACCCTTTATGAGTAATACCAAAAACAAAACAACTAGCCAAATTGCTACAACTACAGAAAAATGTGTCTCTGGAACGAGCATCATTGCCATTTCCGCAATAAAGCACAAAATCGTACCCAAATAATCTACTTTTCCACTATCAAGCTTACAAGCCTCATATCCAGCAGCTAAAGCTATCAATATTTCCAAGACTTTCAATAACCATCCGCCAAACATCAAAGGTGGAATAACGATGGCAATAATAACAATTGCAGCAATCGTTTTGATTTTCATTTTTTCATTCATTTGTCACGCCTCCAAATCTACGATCACGATGGGAGTATTCTTCCAAGCATCTTTGTAATACAGCAGGTGTAAATTCTGGCCATGATTCAGGAACAAATTCGAGTTCTGCATACGCAATTTGCCATAATAAATAATTAGATATTCTCTCTTCCCCACTAGTGCGAATCAATAAATCAACTGGAGGAAAATCCTTTGTCATCAAATATTTTTCAAAACCCGCTTCATCTAAGTTTAAATCTGCAATTCCATTTTTCACATCTTCCGCATATTTTCGTGCAGCTAAAAGAATTTCTCTTTGTGAACCATAATTCATACAAATATTCAAATTCAAACCAGTATTATTCTTGCTTTCTTCCATTGCATCATACAATACCTTTTGCGTAGACTTAGGCAAAACATCTAATTCTCCAATAATATTCATGCGATATCCACGATCAAGAAATTCCTGCATATATTTTTTAAAAAAGATAGCTGGCAATTTCATAATGTAGCTTACTTCATCTTTACTTCTTTTCCAATTTTCTGTAGAAAATGCATAAAGTGTTAAATACTTAATGCCCATTTCACTAGCAGCTATAGCTATCGTTCTCACATTATCCGAACCAACAAGATGTCCAGCAGTTCTAGGTTTTCCTTGTGCTTTAGCCCATCTGCCATTTCCATCCATGATGATGGCAACATGTTTACATTCTTTCATTGTTAACTCACTCCTATTATCAAATATTATACAGTAGTTTTCACCATAAAGAAAAACCGATTCAAACAACTGAATCGGTTTGTATAAAATCAAACAGTTAAAACTTCGTCTTGTTTCTTCTTGGATGTCGCATCAATTTCTTTTGTGAATTTATCTGTCAACTTCTGTACTTCGTTTTCAGCATCCTTCTGTGTATCTTCATCCATTTCTTTGTCTTTCTTGATTGCTTGATTTGCATCTCTGCGAATATTTCTAATTTGCACCTTACATTCTTCAGCAATTTTAGAAACTTTCTTTGCGAGTTCCTTACGTGTATCACCTGTAAGCTGTGGTACAGTCAAACGC
>CALBJM010000160.1 GCA_937893225.1 uncultured Erysipelotrichaceae bacterium
CTTGCTATCTCAATAACTCTATCATCTAATCCAAAATGTGCAATCAATACTTTTTCTTGTAATGCATATTCACTTCTCACAATACGCACTTCACAAGTTTCTAACCACTTGGCTAATACTTCATCTAATTTATCACTCTTTTTCGTACCAGCTAAAGTTTCCTTCATCATAGAATAATCTTTTTCACTATCAGCAAATCCAATTAAAAGCTTTCGTTTTCCATCATGATACATGCACGAATATGTTACTGGCTGTACTTGGTGACAAACTGGACATACATGATTGAAATATTCTCCTTGAAACAATTTCGTTTCAGCATTAGGATCCTTTGCGGTATCAATTAATGTATGCATTGTAAAAGGACTATCTTTTCCACATGCATGACATTTCACATTCACTTTATAAACATTCATATCTTTCATACTACAACCTCACTACCATATTTTAACGTATCTATTTGCAGAAAGAAATGTTTTATCCTTGATGCCGATTTTTCAACCATATGCAAACTATGATAATTCCCATAACTGGTATAAGGATCCAAGTAAAATTGGTTTGTTTTGTTTCATCTAGTACTTCAATTTTCGAATCTTCTTGTTTATTCACTACACTATTTTTAACAGATTCACTTTTATACGTAATCTTCAATATAGGTGTGGAAGATGGCACTGTATCAGGAAGTGTATACACGATATCCGTATTATTAGATACATATCCATTTGGTACATCTATTTCATGAAATAACAATCGCATAGAAGGCTTTAAATAGGGCCCGACCATATCCATAGAAGCATGTATCTCTTCTAAAACAATACCACTCTCATCTTGTATTTCTATATGTGCATCATTTATTTCCTTCCCATTTTCATCTACAACGGAAACGCGTAAAGCTATAGGTGTGGAAATTATTTTTGTGTTGTAATTCCACTCGCGGTGTTTTAATTCTAACTTATGCACGCGTATGTTTTCATAATATCCAGCTGCAGGATGCATTTCTTTTAGCCAATATTCTCCTGGTCTAAGCATCCATTCCACATTTCCGCTCTTTTTTGTAAACCTTCCAAAGATGTCTTTGCTTAGAACAGTACAACTTTGATCTTCATAGATTCCATATTCTCCAATACCATCTACCTTCACTTGTACATATGGGTCACATACAAATGCTATGGTTGGTATTTGTGAAGGTACTTGATTTGAAAAAGTAATCATTTGTGTTTTTTTGTCATATGTATATAAACCATCTATATGAGACACGCGCATTGCATATTGTTTGTCTCTTTCTAAAATTGAATTTGCTTTCTCCAACATGTGAAAGTCGGTTATTGTATCTAGAACTTCACCATCTGTATTACAAACTTCAATTTTAAAATCTTGTACATCTTCTCCCTCTTCTGTTTTCAAGGAAGCATGCATTGTTACTGGCTGAACATCCTTGTGTATCGTTTTATGTATCGAATTTGTATGGTTGATAGTAATTTTTAAAACAGATATATCGTTATAGAAATGAGAAT
>CALBJM010000161.1 GCA_937893225.1 uncultured Erysipelotrichaceae bacterium
TGATGAATATAAAAGATGGAAAGAAAAAGATTTATTAGACATTGATCTTAATACAGAATTAGATAGTATTGCGGAAGATGATGATGCAATCAAAGAACGTTTTGCGGTTGCACTGCAATTTGGTACTGCAGGTTTGCGTGGGACGCTTGGTGCAGGTACAAATCGCATGAATATTTGGGTCGTAAGACAGGCTACACAAGGTGTTGCTGATTGGGTGAAAACACAAGGTGGCACACAAACTGTGGCAATATCTTATGATTCTCGTTTGAAGGGCTGGAATTTTGCACGTGAAGCTGCCGGGGTACTTGCGGCAAATGGCATCCATGTTCGTATTTATGATGAATTAATGCCAGTTCCAGCATTGTCTTTTGCGACAAGATATTATCATTGTAATGCTGGTATCATGGTAACTGCTTCTCACAATCCTGCAAAATATAATGGATATAAAGCATATGGACCGGATGGTTGTCAAATGACAGATGATGCGGTAGCAGTTGTTTATGATAGTATTCAAAAAACAGATGTATTGACAGGTGCTAAATACATGTCTTTTGCACAAGGTGTAGAAGATGGATTGATCAAATTTGTTGGTGAAGATTGTAAAACTGCTCTATATGAAGCAATTGAAGCAAGACAAGTACGTCCAGGTTTGTGTAAAACTGCAGGTTTGAAACTTGTATATTCACCACTTAATGGTACTGGCCTTGTTCCTGTAACACATGTATTAAAAGACATGGGTATCACAGATATTACGATCGTTCCTGAACAAGAATATCCAAATGGATATTTCACGACATGTTCTTATCCTAATCCAGAAATTTATGCGGCAATGGAAAAGGGTGTCGAATTGGCAAAAGAAACAGGTGCAGACCTTATGCTTGCAACGGATCCAGATGCGGATCGTGTAGGTATTGCGATGAAGTGCCCGGATGGATCATATGAGCTTGTTTCTGGTAATGAAATGGGTGTTCTTTTGTTGGATTACATTTGTGCTGGTAGAAAAGAAAAAGGTACGATGCCTGATAGACCAGTAGCTGTTGAATCTATTGTTTCAACGCCTTTGGCAGAAAAAGTTGCGGAGCATTATGGTGTTGAATTAAGGCATACATTGACTGGCTTTAAGTGGATTGGTGATCAGATAGCAAAGTTAGAAGAGGCTGGTGAAGTAGATCGTTTCATTTTTGGTTTTGAAGAGTCTTATGGATATTTGGCTGGACCATATGTGCGTGATAAAGATGCTATTATTGGTTCTATGTTGATTTGTGAAATGGCAGCTTATTATAGAAGTATCGGTTCTTCTATTAAGCAGAGATTGGAAGAAATCTATACACAGTATGGCCGTTATCTGAATGTTGTGGATGCGTATGAATTCCCAGGACTTTCAGGTATGGATAAGATGGCTGGCATCATGAAGGATTTGAGAGAAAATGTACCGGAAGCATTTGGTAGTGACAAGGTTGTGAAAGTAACAGACTATTTAGATACAGAAACAACTGGTTTGCCAAAAGCAAATGTATTGCGCTATGACTTAGAAGATGGCTCAGTTTTGATCGTTAGACCAAGTGGTACAGAGCCAAAGATCAAGACATACTTTACAACAAAAGGTGCAGATCTTGCAGAGGCACAAGCAAAGAAGGATGCTTTAACAGAAGCAGTGAAACCAATTCTTGCATAAGTAGATAGAAGGCCTCCTGGCTGGAGGTCTTTTATTTGTACAAATCTTCGATTTTGTATAGCAATTATTTTTCTGATAGATATGCATGATAAAATGAGAATAGATTTGATCAATGGAGGTTACAATGAATCAAAATAAAATCATCGAAAGCTTCCACGAAGGACATTGTATTGAAGCATATCGTATATTTGGAGCACATTTCACTACAGAGAATCAAGAATTTGGCGTGCGCTTTACGGTATATGCACCACATGCTCGAAATATATTTGTTGTTGGGACATTTACCGATTGGGATACTTCAGCTGTCCAAATGGACCGTACGGAGCATGTAGGTATTTGGAGCGTGTTTATTAAAGGTGTTCATGAATGGGATGCTTATAAATATAAGATAGAAACGAATCGTGGAGCCTATTTATATAAAGCTGATCCATATGCTTTCTATTCACAAACGCGTCCTGAAAATGCTAGTAAAATTTATAATTTAGAAGATATTCGGTGGAACGATGATTCTTGGATGCAAGAAAGAAGCAAAAATTTTGATAAGCCTGTCAGTATATATGAAGTGTATGCTGGTGGTTGGAAAAAGAATGGGGAATACCCATATACATATGTACAATTACAACAAGAATTGATTCCTTATGTGAAAGAAAAAGGATATACGCATATTGAGTTTATGCCGCTTTGTGAATATCCATATGATGGTTCATGGGGCTATCAAGTGAGTGGATATTATTCCTTGAATAGTCGCTATGGCAATCCAACGGAATTTGCTGCATTTGTGAATGCGTGTCATGCAGCAGGAATTGGTGTAATTATCGATATGGTTCCTGTGCATTTTGTAAAAGATGATTTTGGATTGATTGCATTTGATGGAGAAGCTTTGTATGAATATGCAGATCAAGAAAATGCTGAGTCTGAGTGGGGAACGATGAACTTCAATCTTTGGAATGAAGAGGTGCGTTCTTTCTTGATGAGTTCTGCAGCATTTTGGTGTGAAACATATCATGTGGATGGAATCCGTGTGGATGCCGTCAGCAATTTGATATATTGGGGCGGAAATAAAAATCGCGGTGTTAATCAAGGTAGTGTTGATTTTGTAAAACGACAAAACTATTATTTGAACCGAGAATTTCCAGGTGTGATGTTGATTGCGGAAGATAGTTCAGATTATCCTAAAGTAACGCATTCTACAGTAGATGGTGGACTTGGATTCGACTATAAATGGGATCTAGGTTGGATGAATGATACATTGAAGTACTATGCTACAGATCCTTTGTTCCGTGTCTATGATCATCATAAAATAACATTTTCAATGCATTATTTTCATTCGGAAAGATTTTTGCTGCCATTTTCACATGATGAAAATGTGCATGGTAAAAAAACAATTATAGATCGCATGTGGGGTGACTATGATACAAAGTTTGCACAAGTCAAAAACTTATATGCATATATGTTTGCCCATCCTGGGAAAAAGTTAAATTTCATGGGGAATGACATAGCGTCTTTCCGTGAGTTCGATGAGAAAAGAGAATTGGATTGGTTTTTGTTAGATTATCCAAAACATGCTGCATTTGCGCGCTATTTTTGTGATGTAAATACGTTGTATGCAAAAGAGTCTTGCTTGTATAAAGAAGATTATGTAAAAGGGAATGGTTTTCAATGGATCGATGCGGATAATGCAAAGCAGTCTGTATATTCTTTTATTCGTGAAGATGATTCTGAAATATTGATTTGTGTTTTAAATTGTAAAGGAGAAAAATATTTGGAATATAATATTCCTGTTCCTGAAAGTGGAACGTATAAAGAAATATTAAATTCTGAAAAAGAAATGTATGGTGGATGCGGCATTTGTAATCCATCTCCATTGCAATCTTTTGAAAATGGGATGCATGGAAAGTTTAAAAATAGTATAACGATTCGTCTTGCTCCATGGGCAGCGATATGGTTGAGTAAAAAGAAGGTTACAAAGAAAGTTTGAGGAAGAAGTATGTTTAAGAATAAAGAGGAATTTAAACAAGAATATACGCGAAGACTTGTAGAAAGTTATGGGTGTGCTGTAGAAGATACGCATCCAACTGAAAAGTATATGGTTCTTGGCACAATGGTTAGAGATTATGCCAATGTGAATTGGAAAGATACAAAAGCAGCATTGAAGCATTTGGGTGCTAAGCAAGTGTATTATTTTTCAATTGAATTCTTGCTTGGAAAGATGTTGACAAGTAATTTAAAGAATCTTGGCATTTATGATATGGTCGTAGATGGTTTAAAAGAATTGGGTATTTCTTATGATGCATTAGCAAATTTGGAATTGGATCCAGGTCTAGGAAACGGTGGACTTGGTAGACTTGCTGCGTGTTTTATGGATTCAGGTGCTTCTTTGGGGTTACCTTTGAACGGAAATTGTATTCGTTATCGTTCTGGTTTATTTGAACAAGTTATCAATGAAGCTGGAGAACAGGTAGAATTACCAGATTATTGGATGCGTTATGGAAATCCATGGGAAATCCGTAAACCAAAGCATGCGGTAGAAGTAGAATTCTATGGACATATTGATTCTTGGTATGATGAAGATGGGACAATGCATTTTGAGCATCGTGATTCAACAAAAGTAATGGCTGTTCCATATGATATGGCTTTGATTGGAGCAAATACGATTTGTACGAATACATTGCGTTTATGGAGTGCTGAGCCAGCTAGTAAGCCAATGTATATGTCAGAAAGAGATTATTTGTCTCTTGTAGACGATATTTGTTTGAAGTTATATCCTGATGATTCAACAGAACAAGGAAAATATTTACGTTTGATGCAAGAATATTTCTTTGTTTGTGCTGGTGTACATTCGATTGTTGAATCACATTTGAAGCAGTATCCTTCTTTGCATAATCTTGGGGAAAAGATTGCAATACAGATGAATGATACACATCCAGTTCTTGTGGTGCCTGAATTGATGCGTGTATTGATGGATGAGTATAAATTCTCTTGGGATGAGGCATTTAAGATCGTTCAAGAGACTTGTGCATATACAAATCATACTGTTATGGCTGAAGCATTAGAGAAGTGGCCAATGGCATATGTGAGAAATCTTCTTCCTCGTATTGCGATGATCATTGAAGAAATTGATCGTCGATTTGCACAATATGTATGGGAGCATTGTCCTGATGATCCTGGAATGGTAGAAAGAGTTCGTGTAATCCAAAATGATACAGTGCATATGGCAAACTTGGCCATTGTTGGTTCACATTCTATCAATGGTGTTGCGAAAATCCATAGCGAAATCTTGAAGGATGATTTGTTCCGTGATTTCTATCGTTTGTTCCCAGATCATTTTTCTAACAAAACAAATGGCATAACACCTAGAAGATGGATGTTGTATTGCAACCCACAGGAAAAGAAATTTTTAGATGATTTGATTGGTACAGGTTATGAATCAGATTATAAACAATTTGATAAGTTGATGCAGTATGTGGATGATCCTGCTGTACAAGATGCTTTCCTTGAAATGAAACAGGAAAGAAAAAATATTCTAGCGAAATATATTGCTGAAAAGACAGGCGTACAAGTAGATCCAACTTCTATCTTTGATTCTCAAGCAAAACGTTTGCATGCATATAAGCGTCAATTATTGAATGTGATGAATATCATTTATAGATATCAAAGAATCAAGGATGATCCAAATTATACAATGCAGCCACACACATACTTATTTGCGGCTAAAGCAGCTGGTGCATATACATTTGCGAAAAAGGTTATCAAGTTGATCAATTGCGTGGCAAAGGTCGTGAATAATGATCCAGATGTCAAGGGTATGATCAAGGTTGTTTTCTTGCCAAACTATTGTGTCACAATGAGTGAAATTCTTGTGCCTGGTACAGATGTTTCTGAACAGATTTCTACAGCTGGTAAAGAAGCAAGTGGTACTGGAAACATGAAGTTCATGATGAATGGTGCAGTAACACTTGGAACATTGGATGGTGCGAATGTAGAAATCGATGGACTTGTTGGTAGGGATAATGATGTAATCTTTGGTCATACAGTTGAAGAACTCAATGATATGAAATATAGCTATAGATGTCAGGAGTACATCAATTCCGATAGTCGTATTTCTCGTGTATTGCATTCCTTAGTAG
>CALBJM010000162.1 GCA_937893225.1 uncultured Erysipelotrichaceae bacterium
CAAATGTGCTGCTGAAAAAATATCCTTGAAGATAGCAGATGTCATACAGAGTGTTAGTTTCGATTTTTCCGAAGAAGAAAGAAACAACTTGTATGCATGTTTGTTTCGTATTTCAGAACGCTTGGAAAAAATATATAAATCAATTGATGAAGGAGAAAAATCATGAAAATACGCAAAAGAATTTGTAGTCTACTTGTACTTGTTTTAATAATTGTGAGCATGGGAATATACAGTGTTTGGCATAATGAACTATCATCGATTGCATCTATTCATAAGCTAGTGGATGCAAAAGAAAATAACCAAAGTGGTCCTGTGTATTTGATGGATGTTTCTGGTGGATATTATTTTGATGAATTCTTAGAAAATGGTGGAGCGAGTAATGATGATGAATTGATCCAATTTGTTGTAGATCATATTACCAAAGGAATCATTCCCATTTCTATTGCTTCTCCTTCAATTGGTTGCTCTTCTTTTACATCAGTTGATGAAGATGGAAATCGCTACTTTGCACGTAACTATGATTTATCTACCACTTCTTCAATGATTGTGCGTACGAATCCAAAAGATGGAAGATATGCATCGTTTTCGAGTGTAGATTTAAAATTTTTGGGTATCAAGGATGGTGCTGAAATTGACGGATTAATGAAAAAATTTATTGCTTTAGCAGCACCATATGCACCATTGGATGGAATTAATGAAGTTGGGGTAAGTTGTGGAATTTATATGTCATATCAAGGAACGAAGGATAATGTAGTTGCTACAGATCAACAAACAGATAAGCCAGATTTAACTTCTACGACAATGCTACGCATGATTTTAGATTATGCTTCTAGCGTCGATGAAGCAATCGCATTAGTAAAAAAATATGATCTGCATGATTCTGCAGGAACATCATTTCATTATATGGTAGCAGATAGTACAGGTGCATCTGCAATTCTTGAATGGGTGAATGGTACAGATGAAACAGATGTAGATGGTTCAAAACGTACATTACATGTATATCGAAATGATGCGGATAGTGATGTCGGTGAGAAAGAAGGTAGTGAAGATTTTCAATACATTACAAATTTTATTGTTACTCCTAATTATTATACTACAGATGAAGATAAAGGCGGTTTAGATCGTTATCAAATGATACAAAATAGAATTGATCCTGATGGGGAAAATCCAAAAGGTATGATGGAAGAAAATGATGCTATGCATTTGTTAGAAACAGTTGGACGAAGAAAATGGGATGCAGACAATGATAAATCAGATAAGAATCATATTACAGTTTGGTCAGCCTTATATAATTTAACAAAAAAAAGTGTAACTTGGGTATCCAATGAAGAGTATAATGATTCATCTAGTGTATTTACATTTGATTTTGGGTACACGAAATAAATTGCATATAAAAATAAGTTGCAGATTATTTCAAAGTATATTTCGATTGGCTTTGCCTATTTTACCGTACCGTGAACCTGAAAAAAAAAGAAAAATATGCTTTGATCGATTTTCATATAATTCCAAGTTACGCTGTTTTGGATCCTAAAATGACTGTATCTCTTCCTCCTTTTTTTGCCGCAACAACTGGTATGGATGCTTTGACACATGCGATAGAAGCTTATATTGGACAATCTTCAACAAAAGAAACAAGAGCACTTGCAAAACAAGCAGTAAAAAGAATCTATGAGAATTTATGTTCTTGTTATCAGGATGGTACGAATATTGTGACAAGAAAAAATATGGCATTGACAGCATATGAAGCAGGGATTGCATTTTCCAAATCTTATGTCGGATATATTCATGCTATAGCACATTCTCTTGGTGGTATGTATGACACACCACATGGTTTAGCTAATGCGTTAGTCATGCCGTGTGTATTAAAAGCATATGGAAGTTTTATTCATGAAAATTAAAAACGTTAGCATGTGTAGTAGGTATGTGTGATTCTTCGATTTCATCGAAAATTGCCGCAAACCGAATGATTGCTTCCATCGAGGCATTGAATGCATCAATGGGGATTCCAAAAAAACTACCAGAAATTCGTGAAGAAGATATTTTACAAATTTTAGAAAGAAGCATCGTCCCTTTATGGATCGGGGCTAGTTGAATTTTAGATAAGCATGCTGCAAAAGAAGCGAATCCATTGTATTCTGTTCCTGTGGTATATAATGCAAAAGAATTAGAAAAGATATATCATCAAATCAAAGGGGATTGAGATATGACTATAGATAAAATATATGTTTTGCAAAAACAATATTTTTTGCAAGATGAAACTTTCGATATATCTTTTCGAAAGAATGCTTTGAAAAAATTGTATGATGCAATTGAAAAATACGAGAATGCTATTGTTGAAGGTTTGTACAAAGACCTTGGTAAGAGCAGGGAAGAAAGTTACATGAGTGAAATTGGCATTGTAAAAATGGAAATTTCACATATGTTGAAGCATGTTGAAAAATATGCAAGGAAACAATACGTATCTACACCATTTGCTCAATTTCCGGCAACAAGTTATACACAAGCAGTACCTTATGGAAACGTATTAGTCATGTCACCTTGGAATTATCCATTTTTGTTGACGATTGATCCACTCGTATGTTCAATAGCTGCGGGAAATACAACAATATTGAAACCTTCACCAGATTCTCCACATACAAATCAAATCATGAAAAAAATCATAACTGAAATCTTTGATGAAAAATACGTTGCTTTTATTGAAGGCGGAATCGAAGAAGCAAATCTATTATTATCAAAAAAATTTGATTTTGTCTTTTTTACGGGTAGCATACTTACGGGAAGACAAGTTATGAAAAGGTGTGCAGAACACTTATGTCCACTTGTCTTAGAATTAGGTGGGAAGAGTCCTTGTATTGTAGATGAAACTGCGGATTTGGCACTTAGTGCGAAAAGAATTGTTTTTGGAAAATATTTAAATTGCGGACAAACGTGTGTTGCACCAGATTATGTTCTTATTCATCGTTCACAAAAAGATACATTCATCGAAAAGGTAAAAGAAGAAATACTAAAGCAATATGGGAATGATGTGTTTCATAATACGAAATATGGAAAAATCGTGAATGAAAAGCATTATGAGCGATTGATGCATTTAATAGATCAAAAAAAAGTTGTATATGGTGGCAAAGGAAATATTGGCAAATTACAAATAGAGCCAACAATTATGGATGGTGTGACATGGAGTGATAGAATCATGCAGGAAGAAATATTTGGCCCTGTATTACCAATACTCATATATGATGATTTTAATGCAATCATTCAACAATTAAAAACTATGCCACATCCACTTGCATTATATTTATTTTCTAAAGATCATTGTCATATAAAAATGATAGAAAAACAGTTGATTTATGGAGGAGGGTGCATAAATGATACGATCATCCATCTTGCTAGTACTTCTCTAGGTTTTGGAGGTGTAGGCGATAGCGGCATGGGGAGCTACCATGGAAAGAAGGGTTTTGATGCATTTTCTCATACAAAATCTATTGTGAATAAAAAATGTTGGTTGGATTTGCCTATGCGATACGCATCATATCAAAATAAGATATACAATTGGCTGATTCGTTTTTTCTTAAAGTAAATGTCAGAAAAAATGCTTCATTTAAACATAGAATTTCTTTTTGCAAAGTATGCCAATGAACGTGCGTTATTTGCACATGCAATAATACTTTCCATATTTGTGCTGCAGTACTTTGAAATATTTGACAGCGTAGGAATGCGCTGTTTTTTTCATACTGAACAGTAGTATAATAGATTAGCTAAGGGACTGTGATCATATGACACAGATTTCATGTATTAGCAAAAAAGTTCTGTTATTAGATTCGTTGCATCCTTAAGGAGCGACAGGAGGAGAAAAACTATGAACAGTCAGAAAAAACGTATTCAGCAGCTTACATTGGCGGCTTTTTTTGTTGCCATTGAGGTTCTTATGGCAGTAACGCCTATTGGATATATTCCTGTAGGTGCATTAAGCATTACGACAATGCATTTGCCTGTTATTCTTGCAGGTGTGCTTATTGGACCGAAATTTGGGGCAGAAATTGGTTTTGTATTTGGGTTGACTTCTTGTATTCGGGCAACATTGCAGCCAACAGTTACGTCATTTGTTTTCACACCATTTGTGCAAATTGGAAATATGACAGGTAATTTTTGGTCATTGTTGATCGCATTTGGTCCTAGAATTTTGTTAGGATGGTTATCAGGAATGGCGTATCGTATCCTTGTAAGAAAGACGAATAATAAGGTGTTGTCTGCAATGTTTGCAGCTTCCGTGAATACAATTATGCATACATTATTGGTACTTGGTGGAATATGGGTATTCTTTGCACAACCATATGCGCAAGCATTAAGTATTACAACAGGTGCTTTAGCTACGGCATTTATTGCTACGATAACATCTAATGGAATTTTAGAAACGGTGCTTGCAGCAATCGTTATTCCTGCATTAGTTAAGGCATTGGCTTCGACCACGGAGAGGATGGGATTATTAAATGAGTGAAAAAAAATGTGTCATTATTGGTGTCACAGGTGGTATTGCGGTATATAAAATTTGCAGCTTAGTTTCGAGTTTGAAAAAACAAGGTTATGATGTACATGTTCTTATGAGCAAAGAAGCAGAGGAATTTGTAACGCCTTTGACATTTCAAACATTGTCTTGCAATAAAGTGATTACAGATATGTTTACAATCGACTATACGCCAGATGTTCATCATATTTCATTGGCAAAAAAAGCTGATTTGTTTGTGATTGCGCCTGCAACAGCAAACGTCATTGCCAAGGTGGCTAATGGTATTGCAGATGATATGTTAACAACAACTTTTCTTGCAGCTAATTGTGAAAAACTAATTGTTCCAGCAATGAATACACAAATGCTTATGAATCCAATTACACAAGACAATCTAAATAAGTGCAGAAAATATGGCATGCATGTATTTGAAAGTGATTCTGGCTATTTAGCATGTGGAGATGTTGGAAGCGGTAGGCTTCCAGAACCTGTTGATATTGAAGATGTTGTAAAAGAACTTTTGGAACAAGACAAATTTTTAAAAGGAAAAAATATACTTGTGACAGCAGGTCCTACAAGTGAAGCAATTGATCCAGTGCGCATGATTACAAATCATTCTACAGGAAAGATGGGCTATGCCATAGCTAGGGCAGCAAGAAATATGGGAGCAAATGTTACACTTGTTACAGGTACAACTTTGCAAGCAGATATGCGTGATGTGAAAATGGTTCATGTTGTATCTGCTGAAGATATGGCAGAAGCTGTTTTATCTCGACAAGGAGACATGGATTGTATGATATTAGCTGCAGCTGTAGCAGATTATACACCTGTTAGTGTAGCAGATAACAAGATACATAAAACAGATGGAGACATGTTCATACCATTAAAAAGGACAACAGATATCCTTGAAACACTTGGCAAAAATAAAAAACCAAATCAAGTATTGATTGGATTTTCTATGGAAACTGAAAATATGGTTGCACGCACTAAAGAAAAATTGAAGAAAAAGAATTGTGATTATATTGTAGCAAATAACTTGAAAGAAAAAGGTGCAGGATTTGGTACAGACACGAATATTGTGACCTTGATTTCTAAGGATACAATAGAAGAATTTGGTATTCTTTCTAAGTATGATACAGCAATCAAAATCTTGAAAACATGTCTAGAGGAGAAATAGCATGAACATTTTAATGACGATCGATGTAGGAAATACAAATATTTCATTGGGATTAATGGAAGGGAATGATGTTATTGGTTCTTTTCGCTTAACAACTAAAACACCTAGAACATCTGATGAATTTGGGTTATGCATCAAAGAATTATTAGATACTACTAATCTTACAAACAAAGACATAGAAGCTGTTATTATTTCTTCTGTTGTACCAAAAATTATGTACTCTTTAAATTCTGCAATTGTAAAATATTTGCATCAAGACCCAATCATTGTTGGCCCTGGCATCAAAACGGGAATTTCAATACGTACAGATAATCCAAGAGAAGTTGGTGCAGATCGCATTGTAGATATTGCTATGGCATATCATACCTATCATAAAGCATGTATTATCGTTGATTTTGGTACTGCAACAACTTTTGATTATGTTTCAGAAGATGGTGTTTTCCGCTATACAGTTATTGCGCCTGGTTTAGGAATTAGTGCAAATGCGTTAACAAGTCAAACTGCAAAACTACCGGAAATTGAAATTCAAAAGCCAAAAAGTATTTTGAATGGAAATACGATTACTGGAATGCAAGCAGGCGTTGTGTATGGCTATATTGGAACGGTAGAATATATCATTAAACAAATGAAAAAAGAGTTAAAAATCAAAGATTGTTTAGTTATAGCTACTGGTGGTCTAGGAAAAGTTATCGCAAAAGAAACAAATGAAATTGATTTATTTGACCCAGATATCGCGTATAAAGGTATGCGGATCTTATATGATTTAAATAAGAACAATTAATGTTTTAAATGACTATGAGC
>CALBJM010000163.1 GCA_937893225.1 uncultured Erysipelotrichaceae bacterium
GTAATCCACCAACATATACAGGGCGTGTTTCAGTACGTTTCATGAATTTACCTCCATAACTATTATCTCACAATTCTTCTGTTTCCATTGTATTTCTTTTGTATACAATAATAGTATGTCAAATTTAGAAATCATTGTATCTAAAATCTTAATGATCACAATACCCTTTGGAGTGTTTTCTTTTATTGTGTTATATAAACAGCGTCATACTGAAAATTATTCGACAGAAGATATCGATGTTATAGAGCAATACCTTTTAGATTATTTTTCTTTGTGTAATGAAGCATTAGACTACAAATTTGATACAGATGTCATTAGCATAGAAGCAGATCATTTTCCTACAGAAACTTTAGGGGATATGGATGTTTATTGTAATGGGTACTATTGTGGATCATTAGCATCTTATTTTTTAGATGAAAAGAAATATGCATATGCATTATATCGTGTGTTATTACATTCTAAACGGAAAAAGTGGAAGCCAAAAGAAATTGTTGTATTGCTGAAGCAATTGCATGAATATACAAATATTTCAAATGCAGATATAAGGGAAGAAATTTATGCAGTGCGGAATACCTTGCAAAAACTTCAAGAAGATAAGCTAATCAACCAACATGTGAAAAATTATGTATATATTCTTTTAGATTTATTGGAGCGCTATAAAAAACTTGAAGAAGTCAATCAAATCGACGAAAAAACTACCCAAAGGATCATGCAGGTTTTACCAAAAGTGAATCAAAGATTTTCTCAAATCCTATTTGAACAAAATGATTTTGACAAGAATATGAAAAAAAGCTAAAATACTCACGTTAGTGAGTTCGCAAACACTTGGAAAACCGTATTGTTTATGATATACTCATCTAGCAAATTAAGGTCAGGAGGAATAAACAATGCCAAGAGACAATATTACATTTAAGTGCACAGAATGTGGTGAAGAAAACTACATCGGTACAAGAAACAAGCGTAAGCATGCTGAAAAGATGGAAATCAAGAAGTATTGCCCACGTTGCAAGAAGATGACTCTGCATAAGGAGAAGAAATAAGTCTTTTATTGGACTTATTTTTTTTGAATATTTATGAAACTAGATTGTTTGCCAATTGGATTATATGGAGAAAACATTTATGTCTTACATGATCGTACGCATGTATTGATTGTTGATCCAGGAAAATATCCTAAGGAAATCGCTAAATGTATTGATGTAAAAGAAATCGTAGATGGTATCGTTTTAACGCATGGACATGAAGATCATACTGGTGCAGTAGATGATCTTGTGGATATGTATCATTGTCCAGTGTATATGGATATGGAAGATTATATACTCGTCAATCCAAAATATGCTGGGACACATGGTTTTGATGCACCGGTTTATTCGACTATTACGCCGTTAGAGAATAAGACAATTGTTGGAAATTTTCTTTTAGAAGTTATCAAAACGCCAGGGCATACAAAAGGTAGTGTCGTTATTCATTATCGAAATCTTCTTTTTACAGGCGATACGCTATTTGCAGGAAGCGTCGGAAGAACGGATCTATTTGGAGGTAGTGAAGAAGAAATGATGGATTCTTTGCGAAAACTTAAAGA
>CALBJM010000164.1 GCA_937893225.1 uncultured Erysipelotrichaceae bacterium
TATGGCAGTCATATTGCTCGTTAATGGAAATCTAGGGGTTGGTGTAGCAGTGGCAGGTAGTTTTTCTTTGGTGCGTTTTCGTTCATTACCTGGTAAAGCAGATGATATCGCAACTGTCTTTTTAGCAATGGCTTGTGGTCTAGCAACAGGCGTAGGATATTGTGTATTTGCATTGCTATTAGCAACCATTGTTTCTTTATTGCACTTTGCTTTTATGAACTGCGCCGTTTTAGAACCATCTAGAAATTATAGAACACTAAAAATCACGATTCCTGAAGACTTGGATTATGCTTCTACATTTGATGATATATTACAAAAATACACAAAGAAATATCACTTAAATGGTGTGAAAACAGTAAATCTTGGAACAATGTATTTATTACACTATGAAATAGAACTCAAAGATACTACAAATGAAAAAAATATGATCGATGAATTGCGCTGCAGAAATGGAAATTTGACAATTTCCTCATTCTTAAAAGCAGAAGAAGTAACAGATCTATAGGAGGATATATGAATGTTATTTTGAAAAAAGCATTCCTTGTATCTACTCTTGTTTTGGCAGGCTGCTCAGCAACATCACAATCAGCACAGACAACTATAGATACAAGCTACGATGAAGAAAATGCATCACACATTACTTTAGCAGATACTATTCAAATCACAGGAAATGGACTTTCTTTGCAGGAAAATACCGTAACGATTTCTACACCAGGAACATATATTCTAGAAGGCTCCTCTTTACAAGCGAAGATCGTTATTGATTCTGCAAGTAAAGGAGACGTGAAGCTTGTTTGCAGAAACGTTAATATGGAAAGTGATACAGGACCTGTTATTACAGTTGCTGAGGCTTCTAAGACATATATCATTGTCGATGAAAACACAACTTCTACATTGACCGTTTCTGGCAGTGATAGTGATGAAGAATCTGCCGCAATATTGTCTCATGATGACTTAGTCTTGGCGGGAAGTGGAACATTGAACATTACTTGTGAAGCAGATGGCATAGCCGCAAATGATACTTTGCTTGCACAAGATATCACAATGAACATTGTTGCTGGAGATGATGGTATACAAGTCAATGATGCCATCAATATCACTTCTGCTACGTTATCGATTACAACTGCAGATGGTGCACAAGACATTACGCAAAATGCATTGCCATCAGATTTCCAACCAAAAGAGGATTCTTCTATGCAAGATCGTCCTGCTCCACCGAATCAAAATACACAAGATGGTTCGCAACAACCACCTGCATTACCTAATCAAACAGATGAAAAACCAACTGGTACCCCACCGCAAGATAATGGGCAACCAATGCAAAAGGAAGAGGATACAACAGAAGATGAATCTACAAAAGCAAAAGGCATCAAGTGTGATGGGGATATTGATGTAGAAGATTCTACACTAACACTCAATTGTGCGGATGATGCTATTCACACAAATGCTAACTTTACAACGACCTCTTCTTCACTTTCTATAAAAAGTGGTGATGATGGGATTCATGCAGACTCAACAGTGACGATCAATAGTGGTGATATTACGATTGCACAATCGTATGAAGGTATTGAAGGAAAAGAGATTGTAATCAATGATGGAAATATAAACATTGTCAGTAGTGATGATGGCATCAATTCTGCAGATCCAAGTGTTTCAAGTGGCATGCAGGCGGATAGTTCTACATTGACGATCAATGGTGGAAATATTGTTATTGATGCCAGTGGAGATGGAATCGATATGAATGGTAGTGGTGAAATGAATGGCGGTACAGTAACAGTATATGGTCCAACAAATGATGGAGATGCTGCACTGGATTATAGTGGAACATTCAATGTCGATGGTGGGACTTTACTGGCTGGTGGTTCTTCTGGCATGGCAATGACACCATCCCAATCAAGCAAAGTGAATAGTTTGATGATCGATGCATCTGGTACTATCACGGTTCAAGATGCAGAAGGAAAAACAATTTTGACATATGCATCTGATAAACAATATGCGAATCTTGTTCTTTCATCAGACTTACTAGAAACAGGAAAAGCATATACGATCTTACAAGACGGTGAACAAATCCAAACGATTACGCTATCTGAAGGTATCACCAATCTATCTTCTAACACGAATAGCGTCCTAAAACGAAACAATCCAGAAGTATAACAAAACCGAGATAGAAAGCTATCTCGGTAATTTTTTTATTGAATGGTTTGGATAAAGCGTTGGAAACCTTGTTTCCCATTTTCATCATCTTTGTATACACCAGCATCTTCTAATACTTTGGCAAATACAAGTCCTATTTCTTTTTGTAGGATTTCATCAATATTGTTTTCATGGATATCATATTTAGAAAGGATTTCCTTTGCCCAAGAAGCATGAGAAGCAATAGAAGGAATAGAAGCAATGTCTTCTTTGTTTAACATAGCTTGCTTTAATCTTTCCATTTCTTTTAATAAACGTGCTGGTAATACCGCAAGTCCCATGACTTCAATCAAGCCAATGTTTTCTTTTTTGATGTGATGTAATGCATTATGCGGATGGAATATACCTAGTGGATATTGCTCAGTTGTACGATTGTTGCGTAATACAAGATCCAACTCATATTTTCCATCTTTCATTCTTGCTATAGGAGTGATCGTATTATGCGGGGTTTGATTGGTATAAGCTAAGATATCGCATTTTTCATCACTATATGATTTCCATGCTTCAAGAATTTTATCGGCTAATTCGACAAGTCTTTCTTGATTTGTACCATCTAAACGGATGACAGACATTGGCCAATTGACGATACCTGCTTGTATATCATCATATCCAAAAAAGTGTATGGTTTCTTTGATGGCTGCCTTTGCCATGGCGAATGTATAAGCACCACCTTGGAAATGTTCATGTGAAAGAATGGAACCACCAACAATAGGCAAGTCTGCATTGGAGCCGATTGTGTAGTGTGGAAATATGTCCAAGAATTCTAAGAGGCGCTTAAAAGTAGCTTTTTCGATTTTCATTGGACGGTGTTGTTTAGATAGAACGATACAGTGTTCATTGTAATATACATATGGGCTATATTGCATGTACCATTGTTCATTGTCTAAAGTTAATGGAATTTGACGCAGTGTGAATCTAGCAGGGTGGTCTAATCTACCTGCATAGCCTTCGTTTTCATGACACAATAGGTCTGCAGGATAGCGTTGTACTGTTTGTTTAGCAGCAGCTGCGATTGCTTTAGGATCTTTTTCTGGCTTGGACAAATTGATGGTGATATCCAAGTCACCATATTGGGTGTGTGTAATCCATTTGCGGTCTTTTGCGATACGATAGCGGCGAATGTAATCACTGTCACAAGCTAGTTTGTAAAAATAATCTGTTGCTTTTTTTGGACTTTGTTTATACAAAGTGTCAAAAGTATGTAAGACGATGGATGGACGTGGTGTCAAACAAGACATGAGACGTGTATCAAATAAGTCTCTTGAAGCAATGCCATCATCAATGATCTTTCTTTCAATGGCATCATTCAACAATACTTGTAAGATTTCTTCTAATGGATATTCTTCACCATGTAAAGGAGAATAGTCTACAGAGGGTTGTGCATGCATGACATCAAATAAGAGATTGGATACATAATATATGTCACTTTCTTCGATGAGTTGTGTTCTTACACCATAGGCGCAGAGTGCTTGGATAGCTTGTTGTAGATTCATAGTATTGTTCCTTCTTTCATTTGTTTTCATTTTAGAATGGTTTGTAAGATGTTTCTCTTTAAATATTTAAGAATGTATAATGAATATTTTCTGTAGTGTATGATATAATGGTTTTCAGGCTTAAGAGGTATAGTATGAATTGGATGAATATTTTGAATATTGCGATTGGTACAATTTTTATTTTGGTTTCTATTCCACTTTTTATTCGTTGGAGAAAGATTTCGGGAAAAGTTTTGATTACGGATCAACAGTGGTCAACAATGCGTATCATGTTCTTGGTAGTTGGTGTGCTTTCTGTGTTGAGTATGATCATGGAAGGTGCAAATATGTCATTTTATGATATCTATCGTTTAACAGGTACGATCATTGCGGTGTCTATTTATATGGTCGTTAGAGATGGTGTAGGTGAAGAAGGATTAGTTGCTGGGGGAAAATTGATTCCTTGGAGTGAAGTTCGTGCATATGACTATGAAGTGCGTAAAAATGTAGTGGCTGTCTTTTTTACGGTTGAATCCCAAAATGAAAAAAATCCAGATGATTATCGTAGTAAAGAATTGGATTTTGCAAGAACGGATGAAGATGTTTTAAAGAGATTTTTAGACACAAATTTAAAGAGAAAATATACAAGAATGAAGAAAAATGTGAAGTAGGTGGAAACATCTGCTTTTTCTTTTC
>CALBJM010000165.1 GCA_937893225.1 uncultured Erysipelotrichaceae bacterium
CGTATCCTGCTTCAGGTTCAGGGTGTGCAATAAGATGCTTACCGACTCTATCAGCATGATTGTTTTCATATTCTCCAACAGGTTCGTGGAATTTATGACTTTTTTCTTTTTGTGGATAGTGCAAATTGGTTTTGGGTTTTGTATTTAGTGTTTTAATAATTGTAGAATATGCAGCTAGGCCAACAATGATTGCGACAAAAATAATGAAAAACATATATTATTTCTCATCTTTCACAGATTCTACGATACCTTTTGCTAGACCTGCTGCTCCAGCAATTTCACTAGGAATGATGATCTTTGTGGCTTGTCCATTTGCAGCTTTTTCAAATGCTTCTAATGCTTTTAGGCGAATGACAGAATCATCTGCGCCAGCTTCTTTGATGGCACGTAAACCATCTGCAGTTGCTTGTTGAACGGCACGGATGGCTTCGGCTTTACCTTCTGCTTCTTTGATTTCTTTTTCTTTTTCAGCTTCTGCAGCAAGAATCGTGGCTTGTTTAGCAGCTTCGGCTTCAAGAACTTTGGATTCTTTGTGGCCTTCAGCTTCGAGAATCATGGATTGTTTTTCACCTTCAGCAGTTAAAATATTTGCACGTTTTTCACGTTCTGCTTTCATTTGTTTTTCCATTGCTTCACGAATTGCTGCAGGTGGTTCAATGTTTTTGAGTTCAACTCTTGTTACTTTGATGCCCCATGGGTCTGTCGCTAAATCAATTGTTTGCAACATTTTTTCATTGATGTTTTCACGAGATGTGAGTGTTGCATCAAGTTCCATATCACCAATAATATTACGCAGTGTTGTGGCTGTGAGATTTTCCATAGCCATAATTGGATTTTCTACGCCATATGCATAATCATGTGGATTCATAACTTTGAAATACACGACTGAGTCAATACGCATTGTGACATTATCTTTTGTGATAACAGGTTGTGGTGCAAAGTCTGCAACTTGTTCTTTTAAAAGAGCTTTTCTAGCAATTCGATCAATGAAAGGTACTTTGAAGTGTAGCCCAGCATCCCATGTTGTGCGGTATTTTCCTAGACGTTCAATGACATAGGCGTGTTCTTGTGGGACAACATTTAAGCAAGAAAAAATCAAGAAAATAATAAATACTATCAATGCTATCCAAAGAATCGTTGTAATAATGTTCATAGTATTCCTCCTATATGTATGATTTAAGAATAGCATCTTTTGACCAAAGGTCAATAGGATGCATTTTCTTGAAGAATATGATAGTCAAGAGGTGTTTATTTTTAGAAGCATGGTAAAATAGACAAGGTTTGGAGGAGTTTATATAAATATGAATGAAAATATAATCAAGAGTATTTCGCAGGAATTAAAAATTTCTGAGGAACAGATCCAAAATACTTTAAATATGTTAGAAGAAGGAAATACTGTTCCATTTATTGCACGTTATCGTAAAGAGCAGACCAAAGGTCTTGATGAAGAACAGATTTTATATATTCAAAAGCAATATGACTATCAAGTGAAATTGGCTGATCGTAAAGAAGCAGTATTGAAATTGATTGCAGATCAAGGAAAATTGACAGACGAAATCAAAAAGTCTGTTGAAGAGTCTACAAAGCTTTCACAAGTTGAAGATATTTATCGTCCATATGCACAGAAGAAAAAGACTAGAGCTACTACAGCAATCAAACTTGGATTGCAGCCATTGGCGGATTGGATGTTAGCAAGTGATGAAAATAGCAATCTTGCTGAAGAAGCTTCTAAGTATATTACAGAAGAAGTGAAAACTGCTCAGAAAGCTATTCAGGGAGCAAAAGATATCATTGCAGAAATGGTTTCTGATAATGCCAAGCAAAGATGGGCTTTTAAAGATGCTATTTTGAAGTCTGGTGTTCTTGTGACAAAGCTCAAGAAAGATGCCAAGGATGAGAATAAAGTATATGAAATGTACTATGATAGAAGTGAAAAGGTTTCTCAGCTTGCTGATCACAGAATCATGGCAATTGATCGAGCAGAAAAAGAAAAGGTCATCACAGTTTCATTTCAGTTTGATGAAGAGCATTTGGAAGAAGAAGCATATAGAAATTTAATGCATGAAAAGAAGACGGCATTAGAAGAAGAATTAAAGAATGCTGCAGTAGATGGA
>CALBJM010000166.1 GCA_937893225.1 uncultured Erysipelotrichaceae bacterium
ATTTTAGAAAACATTATAATTAAGGTGTTTTATGGCATTTTTTATATTTGATATCGGTTACATGAAAAAAAGTCAAAAAATATGTTGACTTTGATTTTTGATAATGGTATATTCTTACTCGCTGAAAGGCAATAACTCGTATCACTGCTCAGCATATACGAGAGATGATATAAAAATTCATTGGTCATTGACCAAGTGAAATATAACATCAAATCGATGAGTATTCATCGAGTGATATATAACAATAACAGGGAATTTTCCCTGAGATATATACATATTCCGAGGCTAAGATGTCTCGTTTTTTTGTATTAAAAAAGCCCATAGGGCTTTTTATTAATGTACAAAATTTGTGGATATGTGCTCTTCTTTTTCTGGAAGTCCGTATTTTTCTTTTGCAAGTTGAATGGCTTTCATCAAAAATACCATGTTTTTAGCAAGTGTGCGTACAGTTTGGAGACCTTCTTTGTCTTCTTCTGCTTCTCCTGGTAAGCGCCCATGTACAGAATTCCAATACTGGCTGCTTGCTATAGGCATATTCGAGATTGTAAAAAATTTGTTGAGTTCATCAAATGTTGAAGATAAACCACCTCTTCTTGCAACAACTACAGATGCACCAACCTTCATGGTCGTATCAAAGTCTGCACTGTAGAACATGCGTTGAACAAATGCTACTAGAGAAGCATTTGCAGAGGCAAAATAAACAGGTGAAGCGATGATTAGACCATCTGCTTCTTGGAATATAGTATTTGCTTTATTGACATCGTCTTGGAATACGCATTTTCCTGTTTTTTTGCAGCTATTGCATGCAATACATCCGTGTATGCTTTGTGTTCCAATAGAAATGATTTCGGTTTCTACGTTTTCTTGTTGGAATACATGGATCATTTCTTGGATTGCTATACTTGTGTTTCCGTTTTTACGTGGGCTGCCATTGATAATGAGTACTTTCATGTTTTTCTCCTTTATTAATATCCTTTTGATTTATTAACGATGTTTGTGAGTGGTTCCTGTTTTAAATAGTGTTGTAGATTTTCATACATGATCTTTACGACATTGTCATAGCTGGAGCGTGCATTGAATCTTCCTGAGATGTGTGGAGTGATATAGACATTTTCTACATTCCAGAGGTCCATATTTTTAGGCAATGGCTCCCATTCTGTGACATCTAAGCATGCTGCTGATAGGTGTTTTTCTTGCATGATTTTGACAAGGTCTTTTGTGACGATTGCAGAACCTCTTCCTACATTGATCAATAATGCGCCTTTTTTGATTTTCTTTAGTTTTTGGTAATCAAATAAATGACGTGTTTCTTGTGTTTCGGGAAGGGATAGTGCGACAACATCTGCTTTTTCGAGGATTTCATCAAAGTCTTGGAACGTATACATTTTTTGAATATAGGTAGGTGTTTCGTGTTTTGTTCTGCGGACTCCATATACAGTAGCACCAAGTGTATGCATGAGTTTTGCATAGCTGCTGCCAATGTTGCCCATACCAACAGAAACGACATTGAGTTGGGCGATGTTTGGTACGGATCCTAGGTTTGTCCATGCGTGTTTTGCTTGTACTTTTTCATAATCAAATAATTTTTTTTCTATTGCTAGTGTACATGCTAACATATGTTCACTAATTGCAGTATCATATGCACCAGAGGCATTGGTGAGCGTAATGGATTCTGGCAAGAAACAGTAGGTATTTGCACCTGCACTATCAAGCTGCAGCCATTTGATTTTGGCATCTTTTAGTAGATTTGGATCTGGATTTCCAAAAACGATATCGATATCGTTAAAGTCTTCTTTTTTGATATTTGCTTTATTCTTGAAAATACAGGTAATGCCTGTGTCTAGAAATCGTTGCTTTGTTTCTTCTTTGAGTTGCGTTAAAAATAGAGCTTTCATGGTTTGTCCTCCTTTGAAAAAAATTATAGTACAAAATATTAGACAAATTGCATGAGTTGCACAGAGAATTAGATAAAGAAATGTGTACAATATAAGTAGAAAGAGAGGATATACTATGTTAAAACAAATTAAGTGGACAGATGTGTTGATGTCTTTGGCGTATGTTGTAGCTGGTGTATTGTTGATTATATTTCCTGATGTTAGTGCAAATGTAATATCTTGGATCATTGGAATTGCATTGATCGTATATGGAATCGTTTCTTTGACTGCGTATTTTTTGGCAGATATTCGTGATACTCTATATAATAATAACTTTGTGATTGGCTTGATGACAATCGTATTTGGGTTAGTCGTGATTGTAAAAAAAGATATGATCATGAATTTGATTCCATTTATTTTAGGATTGGTCATTGTTTCGAGTGGTTTAGCGAAATTGCATCGTTCGATTATTGCATATAGGATACATTACAGTGCGTCTATGACATATGGTTTGCTTGGTGTAGTTTCAATTATTTTGGGTTTGATTACAATGTTCTTCTTGAGTGGGGAAACAACACAGAATATTATTTTTATAGTGATAGGTTGCGGGCTTGTGTATAGTGGATTGTCAGATCTGTTTATACAGTTTTTCTTAGCAAATAAGTTTAATCATTTTTTGAAGGATTTTGAACGTGCATTTGAAAAACAAGAAAGCAATATAGTGGATGTTGATGCTGTAGAAATGCCAGAGGATAAAGAAAAGTAAAGGGGAGAAGAAATTCTTCCTTTTTTTGAATAGTAAAATGTATATTTTTGAGCGCATTCTGATAAAATGAATAAGTTGAGAATAGATGTTTATAGACATGGAAAACTTAGAATATAGATTGGATAATCCAGCAGATAAAAATTTATATTATATGCATAAATTAACGGAATTGATACAGCGATTGAATACGGTAGAAAATTTTGAAAGTGTAGAAGCAATCATACCATCATTTCTTGAAATTATATGTGAAGTTGTGAAAGCTGAATCTGGTGCATTTTATTATAAATATAACAATGATGACGAAACATATTTAAATACATATACATTGGTAGCAAATCATCCAGAACAATTTCAAAAAGAAAGTCGGAAAGTGTACGGTGTCGAAAAGTATGGTAGTTTACGTATGCTTTTAGGAAAGCGCGAAGTTACAATTGTGAAATCTGTAAATGAAGATACGAAATTGAGTGATGAAGAGAAACAGTTGTTGGAACAGCGTGGTATTCATTCTTTGATTTTATTACCTTTATTTTTGAATGAAGATTTAGGCGGCAGTGTCAATTTAATGAATCCACAATATGGATTGGATTCTTTGTTTTATGAACAATTGGTGAGTCTTGGCGGGCATTTGGGCTCTGTGTACCGGTATTTGATGCAGCAAATGAAATTACAAGAAACAATGCAGCGCTTAGAGAATGAGAGTCGTATCATGCAGGCGTTGTGTGGGGATTATACAGTTGTTCTGCATTGTGATTTATTAAAAGATACATGTAAAGTTATCAAAAATGGACATGAATTAGATTTGTATAATAAAAAGACATATCGGCCAGATATTGGTACATATACAAAATGGTTGGCTTTTTCAAAAGAGAAGGTCATTGCACAAGAAGTTGCTGAAGAATACGCAAAACAATATGCAGCAGATGTATTGCAAAAAAGATTGCGTGAGAATAATCCACTATTAGAACGCTATCATACAATACCAGATCGCTATGGACAGGAATATTTTGAATTGAAAGTTGTATCCACGTATGAAGATGAGGATTCTTATGAAATCATTATTGGTTTTAGACCAATCGATGATATCTTAAAAGCTGAAAAGGAAAGACAAGATCAACTGTCTAAAGCCCTACAAGAAGCAAATAGTGCAAGCGAAGCGAAAAGTTCATTTTTGAGCACGATGTCACATGATATACGTACACCTATGAATGCTATCATAGGGTTAGCCACATTGATTGATAAAAGTGCAGAGAATAGTGAAGTTGTAAAAATGTATGCAAAACAGATTTTGGGCTCTGGAAAACAACTTCTAGGCATTATTAATAACATTCTCGATATGAATAAGATTGAGAGTGGGAAAATCTATGTGTGTAAAAAAGACATGCAGATCAATGAAGTGGTTTCGCAAATTAGAACGGTCTTTGATACACAAGCAGATGAAGGTCATAAACAATTCATCGTTCATGAAGATGTGCTGCACCATGTGTTTTTAAGTGATGAAGTGCATATTTTACAAATATTAACGAATGTCATTTCAAATGCGTTTAAGTATACACCAGAGGGTGGAAAAATATATTTTAGCGTTGCAGAAGAAGTACAAGAAGAACAGAATTTTTTGGAATTTGTTGTGAAAGACACTGGAATTGGCATGCATCAAAAGTTCATTGATGATGCTTTTGAGCCGTTTTCTAGAGAAGAAAGCTCATTGACAAACAAAGTGCAAGGTACTGGACTGGGCTTATCCATTACGAAAAAACTTGTCGATATGTTGAATGGTACTATACGCGTGGAGAGCGAAGAAGGAAAAGGTACTTGCTTTACAATTCGTATTCCAGTACAAGTTTGTGAACAATTGAAAGAAAAAGAAAATAGAGAAATACATAATGCCTCGTTAGCTGGATTACATGTGCTTTGCGCAGAAGATAATGCTTTGAATGGGGGAATATTGTGTGAATTATTGAAGTTGGATGGTATTTCGTGTGAAATCTATGAAAATGGTAAGCGATGCGTTGATGCTTTTGAAAAGTCAAAAGAGGATACGTATGACGTGATTTTCATGGATATTCAGATGCCTGTGATGAATGGGTATGAAGCAACGAGACAAATACGAAATTCTATGCATCCGGATGCAAAAAAGATTCCTATTATTGCGATGAGTGCAAATGCGTTTTCAGATGATATTCAAGCTTCATTGGATGCGGGAATGAATGCGCATATTTCAAAACCAGTCGATATCAATAAAATAGAAAAATTATTGCAGAAATATGCAAAATAGGATTGGTAAAGAATTTGTGCTAGAATGTTTCGGCGGAGGTTTCGTGTATGTTTAATGATTGGCTTACGATTGGACCATTTACAGTGCATGGCTATGGTGTAATGATTGCTATTGGTATTTTGATGGTTGCTTGGCTTGCGACAAAGTTATGCAAAAAATATGGGTTGGATTATGAAAATATTGATTCATTTGTCTTATTTGTTATTGTAATTGGATATGCATTTAGTAAATTGACATATTGTTTGACGGTGTTCGACCAATTTATCAAAGATCCAATTTCAGTGCTTGGTTCGAGTGGTTGGGTCGTGTACGGAGGTATCCTTGGAGGAATTCTTGGTGCATTGATTTGGTGTAAATGGAAGAAATGGGATTTTTCGAAATATTTTCCTATTTTGATTCCTTGTGTTGCTTTAGCACAGGGGTTTGGTAGAATTGGTTGCTTTTTTGCGGGGTGTTGCGGAGGCTTAGAGACTCATGCGTGGTATGGTGTACAATTTCCAGCAAATTCATTGGCATGGACAACGTCTTCTCCAATTATTCCAACACAGTTGATCATGAGTGCAGGAGACTTTTTACTGTTTGCATTTTTGTATCATAATTTAACAAAGGGAAAGCATCCAGAAGATAATGGTGCTTGGTATTTAATGCTATATTCCGCTGGAAGATTTGCGGTGGAGTTTATTAGAGGGGATTTGATTCGTGGAGGAATCGGACCATTCTCTACTTCTCAATTTATAGCGATATTTGTGTTTGTTGCGGGGGCTTACCTCCTTTGGCATAGACAGAGAAAAGAGGACATAAAATGAAAATTGGTATTGCGAATGACCACTCAGCTGTGGCAATGAAAAATGAAGTGAAAGAGTATCTTGAAAGTTTAGGATATGAAGTCATCAATTATGGTACGGATACAGATGCTTCTGTAGATTATCCGGTGTATGGTGAAAAGGTTGCAGAAGCAGTTGCTAATGGTGAAGTGGATCGTGGCGTTGCTATTTGTGGAACAGGTGTTGGGATTGGTCTTGCTTGCAACAAAGTAAAGGGGATTCGTGCTTGTACATGTTCTGAGCCATATAGCGCAGAGTATTCTAGAAGACATAATAATGCAAATGTAATTACATTTGGTGCTCGTGTGATTGGACCAGAAACTGCTAAGCAGATCGTAAAAGTGTTTATGGAAACTGAATTTGAAGGTGGTAGACACGAAAGACGCGTTAATCAATTGTTGGAAATCGAAAATAAATATTTTAAGTAAGGCATCGATAAAATTCGATGCTTTTTGCTTGTTTTGAAAATTATAAAATATTTGTATATTAAAGCGATGATAGGAAGGGATATAGTAATGTATAATAAACAACTTGAAACTTTTATTCGTGCAGCAGATGCTGGGAGCTTTTCTAAGGCTGCAAAAGAAAGCTATATTACACTTACAGCAGTGATCAAACAAATCAATTCATTGGAAGAATCATTGAATGTGAAGCTTTTTGATCGTGATCATCAAGGATTGCAATTGACAAAAGCTGGTTGTTCTATGTATCAAGACGCGAAATATGTTGTTCAATATTGCCGTGATTCCGTCATTTGTGCAAAAAATGAAATGCAGGAAGACGAGAATGTTATTTGTATTGGCTCATCTTCTATGACTCCAGCACTGTTATGAATGGAACTTTGGTCAAAAGTGCATATTTTACACCCAATATAGTAGGTGGTATTTTTGATGATACTTTGTTGAGCCTTCGAGGGTGCGCAGGATTGGAGATAGTTAGAGGAAAATTTTGTTGCGCAGTTTCTAACCATCATCATCTAGCAACGAAGGATAAATTGGCAATTAGTGATCTTTATGGAGAAAACTTGATGTTGATGCATTGCAGATGGAGTCGTTATGTTGATCAGCTTCGAGATGACTTGTGGAAATAACATCCCCAGATTCATATATAAGCGAATAGAGGCATTGTAATATTTTCGGAACATTTTCACTTGTGTTACACTGAGACATTATCATTTGTGGTTCATACTTTTTTATTGAGTTTATAGGTATTCTTGCTTAAGAAACGGTATAATTATTTAATGAAAGATAACAAAACGAGCGATATTACAAAAATGAAATTGGCATATGCGATGCGCAATTGCATGGAAAAAGCTTCCGTAGAGGAAATTACTGTACGGGAAATTTGTGCAGAAGGTGGTTTTAGTAGACAGACATTTTATCGTTGTTTTTCAGATAAGTATGATTTGATCAATTGGTATTTTGATCGTATTTTAAATGAATCATTTAAACAAATGGGAAAAGGCACAACGATTCGTGAAAGTCTCGTATTGAAATTCCAATATATTTTACAAGAACAATTATTTTTTCAAGCAGGATTTGCAAGTGATGAACAGAATAATTTGAAGGAACATGATTTTGAAAGAATTTTTGCATTTTATAAAAATCTTATTTTCGAAAAAAGTGGAGAATATCCAAGTAAGAGTATGCAAGATGTTTTAGAGATGTATTGTCAATCTTCTGTGTATATGACGGTAAAGTGGATTATGACAAAAAAGCGTAGGACACCGGATGAATTGGCAGATTTGATGATGGAAGCCATGCCGGAAACATTGGTAAGAATATTTGCAAAACTAGATATTTTAGGGTGAACGATTGTTCATCTTTTTTTATTGTGTGTAAGAAAAATGAAAACGGTATGAAAAGATTTTCACAAAAAGTGAGAAAGTTTCTGAAAATATTTGTTATTTGTGTTGCATAGATGAAATGTGGGTATTAAACTAGGAAACATAATTTGTGATAAGCAAATGAAATCTTAGAGAGATGGGAGGAATACCAAATGGGAAAATATATCTTAAAAAGACTGGCGATTGGTATATTGACTCTTTTTATCCTTGCTACGTTGACTTTCTTCTTGATGCATGCAATACCAGGAAGTCCATTCGGTGCAGATAATAAGAATCTGACTGCAGAACAGTATGCTGCTATGGAGGCTAAGTACAATCTGGACAAACCATTGTTACAACAATATGTTGTGTATATTGGAAATGTTCTACATATGGACTTTGGAGAAAGTATTTCTAAGAAAGGTGAATTGGTTCTCGATATTATTTTGAAAAGAGCTCCAGTTACCGCAAGCCTAGGTGCGTGTGCCTTTGTGATTTCTGTAGTTGTGGGAATAACATTAGGTATTGTTGGCGCATTGACCAAAAAGAAATGGGTGAATGGCTGTATTACATTCTTAGCAACGATGGGTGTCTCGTTACCGAGCTTCATAGTTGCAATTCTGTTAATGATCTTCTTGGGGGTAAAGTTAAAGATCTTTCCATTGCTTGGCTTAAATGGTCCTTCAAGTTACGTATTACCAACTATTGCATTGAGCATTGGTCCAATTGCCATGGTAACGCGTTTAACAAGATCTTCCTTGAAAGATGTTATGAATAAGGATTATATCATCTTGGCAAGAAGTAAAGGTACAGATGATATTAAAGTTATCATTAAACATGCGTTGAGAAATGCATTGCTGCCTGTTATTACGTATTGTGGACCATTGTTGGCTGGTCTTGTTACAGGGAGCTTCGTAGTTGAAACTTTGTTTACGATTCCTGGAATTGGTAAAGAATTTACGAGTTCTGTAACAAATCGTGATTATCCAATGATCATGGGCTTGACTATTTTCCTTGGGGCAATTGTCATAGTGATGCAGTTGGCAAGTGATATTGTTGCAGCACTTGTTGATCCACGTATTAAAGTGAAGAGTTAGGAGGAGAGAAAAATGTTAGAAGCAAAATTGAATATTGATCCTTCAATGTTCGAAAAGCTTGATGAGAGTGAAAAGAATGATGAAGCGATTGAAATGGAATCCAAAACATTTTTGCAGGATACATGGAAAAGATTCTCCTCGAATAAGCTTGCAATATTTGGCTTGATCGTCATTATATTGATGATTCTATTGGCTGTTTTTGTTCCAATCTTTTCAAAATATACATATGATGGTCAAGATTTGGCAAATACAAATAGTTTACCTAGTGCAGCACATCTATTAGGAACAGATAAGTTAGGTAGAGATATCTTAGTTAGAATTTGTTCTGGTATGAGAGTGACATTGGCAATTGGTTTTGCTTCTGCAGCAATCAATTTGTGCATTGGTATCGTATATGGTGGTTGTGCAGGTTACTTTGGTGGCAAAGTCGATATGTTCATGATGAGAATTGTAGATATTATCGATTCTGTTCCTTCTCTTTTATATACGATCATGATCTTGATGGTATTTGGTAACTCTGTATTTTCTATGATGCTTGCAATTTCTTTGACATCATGGATTACAATGGCACGTCAAGTTCGTGCACAAGTTATGAGTTTAAAAGAAATGGAATTTGCTATGGCAGCAAAAGTTATTGGGTGTTCTGATATTCGAATTTTATTAAAACATCTTGTTGTGAATGCATTAGGTCCTATCATTGTTTGCTTAACAATGATGATACCAAGTGCAATCTTTACAGAAAGTTCCTTGAGCTTTATTGGTATTGGTATTCAAGCTCCTGCTTGTTCACTTGGTAGTCTTGCAAATGAAGCGAGACAATTGATCAACACACAGCCATTACAAGTTGTATGGCCAGTTATAGCTATTGCATTGATTACTCTTTCATTGAACTTTATTGGTGATGGTATTGGGGAAGCTCTTGAAGCAAAACGATAGGAGGTGTGAATATGTCCTTATTAAAAGTAGAAGATTTGCATACAGAATTCAAAACTGATCAAGGAATCGTTCACGCAGTTCGTGGTGTTTCATTTGAACTTCAACAAGGTGAAGTTCTTGGAATCGTTGGTGAGTCTGGTTCTGGTAAGTCACAGACGATGTATACGATCATGGGACTGTTAAGTGAAAATGCATTGCCTGTAAAAGGAAAAGTAATTTTTGATGGAAAAGATATTAGTGCAGAGTCTTATCCAAATAAAAAAGAATATAACAAGATGATGAATGAGATTCGTGGAAATACGATTTCAATGATTTTCCAAGATCCAATGACATTCTTGAATCCTGTTTTAAAGATTGGCACACAGTTGATCGAACCAATCATGAATCATAAAAAAGTTTCAAAAAAAGAAGCGTATGATATTGCGATAAAATTGATGAAACAAGTTGGTATTCCTAGTCCTGAAAAGAGAATCAATCAATATCCATTTGAGTTCTCCGGTGGTATGAGACAGAGAATCATCATAGCTATTGCGTTAGCTTGTTCTCCAAAATTGATTATCGCAGACGAACCTACTACAGCGTTGGATGTAACGATCCAAGCACAAGTATTGGAACTCATCAATTCTTTAAAAGAAGAAAGTGATTCTTCTATCATCATGATTACGCATGACTTAGGTGTTGTTGCTAAGTTGTGTGATCGTGTAGCTATCATGTATGGTGGCAAGATTGTTGAAATTGGTACAGATAGAGAAATCTTCTATGAGCCAAAGCATCCGTATACAGAAGGATTATTGAATTGTATTACAAATCCCGAAGATGATTCTGATGAAGAATTGCAACCAATTCCTGGAACTCCACCAGATTTGTTGAAGCCGCCAGTGGGTTGTCCATTCTACGCAAGATGCAAACATGCGATGAAGATTTGTAAAGAACAGATGCCTGAAGTAACAACATTTTCAAAAACACACCAATGTGCATGTTGGTTGATTCAGGCTAAGGAGGTAAGTCATGAGTGAGGAAAAAACGATTTTACAAGTGAAGAACTTGAAGACTTACTTCGATGTTACAAAAGGTGTATTTGCGAAAAAGCAAATTGTAAAAGCTGTAGATGACGTGACCTTTGATGTTAAAGAAAACGAAACATTTGGTCTTGTTGGTGAGTCTGGATGTGGGAAAAGTACATTAGGCAGAACGATCGTGAAGCTTTACGAACCTACTGCAGGTACGATTGCATTTGAAGGAAAAGATATTTCTCGTATCAAAGGCAAAGAATTAAAAGCATATCGTAAAGATATGCAAATGATATTCCAAGATCCATACGCTTCTTTAAACCCAAGAATGACTGTTGGTGAAATTATCAAAGAACCAATGAAGATCTTCAACATCTATGATACAGATGAACAAAGAGAAGCTAGGGTCAGAGAATTATTAGATATCGTTTCTTTAAAACCAGACCATATTCGTAGATATCCTGCTGAATTCTCTGGTGGACAAAGACAACGTATTGGTATCGCAAGAGCACTTGCGGTAAATCCAAAGTTTATTGTGTGCGATGAACCGATTAGTGCATTGGATGCTTCGATTCAGGCACAGGTCATTAACTTATTGAAGAGAATTCAAAAAGAAATGGGTATTTCTTATATCTTCATTGCACATGATTTAGGCATGGTAAAGCATATTAGTGATCGTATTGGTGTCATGTATCTTGGACATTTGGTAGAGTGTGGTCCAAGTGATGCAGTATATCACACACCATTACATCCATATACACAAGCACTTCTATCTGCGATTCCTATTCCAGATCCAGATGTAGCAAAAGCAAAACAAAGAATTGTTTTGGAAGGCGAAATTCCTTCACCAATTAACACGCCGCCTGGTTGTCCATTTGCATCTAGATGTCCTAGAGCAACAGAAAGATGTAAAAAAGAGACACCAAAGTCTATCCAACTTGGCAATCGTAGTGTGGCTTGTTTCTTGTATGAAAAATAGAAAAGGGGAAAAAATTATGAACAAAGTATTGAAATCCGTTCTTACCGCAACGATGGTACTTGGCTTAGCTGCTTGCTCTAGCGGCACATCAGGTTCTACCGCAACGACTTCTTCTGGCAATGATGGTGTATTCCGCGTAGCAATGGAAGGTGAATCAAATTATCCTGATCCAGCTATTGCATCAGATTCCATTACTGGTAGTGTTACACAGTTGACAGCTTCTACATTGTATCGTTTGACAAGTTCTGGTGAAATGGAACCAGCTGCTGCTACAGGTTATGATGTTAGTGATGATGGTTTAACATATACATTCCATTTGAGAGATGGTATGAAGTGGTCTGATGGTTCTGATTTGACTGCGAAAGATTTTGAATATGGTGTTAAGAGATCTCTTGGTATGAGTGTTGCTGATGCAGGTTTTAACATTTATATTTCTGGTTATTTGAAGAATGGCACAAAGTACAATGAAAAGAATTCTGTAGCAGATATGACAGATCTTGGTGTTAAGGCTACAGATGATACAACACTTGTATTTACATTGGAACAGCCATGTGATTATTTCCCATGCTTGACATCTCTTGGTGTTTTCTCTCCTGCTAAGGAAGGTGTTTATACAGAACATGAGTATACATGGGCTGATGATGTGGATGCACCTGTTTCTGGTCCATATAAGTTAAAGTCTATTGATCGTTCTACAGAAGTTGTTTTGGAAAAGAATGATTATTGGTATGATGCAGATAATGTAACAACACAGGAAATCGATTATAAGGTTATTACTGATACATCTGCACAGTTAATGGCATATCAGAATGGTGAAGTTGATTTTGCTAAGAGCTTGGATACAAGTGTAATCAAACAATATGAAGGTCAAGATGATCTTGTTATGCCAGGTGGTGTCATCAACTATTATGTAGAATTGAATACAGATGATGGTACAACAAATAAGGCTTTACAGGATAAGGATATTCGTAAGGCATTGAGTGAAGGTGTAAACCGTAAGGAATTGTGTGCAGCATTAGATGCTGGTGACTTGTATGTTCCACTGTATGGTTTCGTACCAAAGGGTCTTCCAGGAAGTACAGAAGGTTCTGATTTCCGTGAAGAAGGTGGAGATTTGATCACTGAAGATGTTGATGATGCTAAGAAAATCATGGAAAGCAAGGGCTATACAGATGATAATCCACTTGAACTTGAATATTATTACAATGATACAACTGTTCACTCTACAGTTGCACAGGTTCTTCAACAACAACTTGCTAAGATTCATGTAAAGGTTACATTGAAGACTGGTGAAATCAGAACATTCTTCGATGATCGTACTGCTGGTAACTTCCAGGCCGCAAGAAATGCATATTCTGCAGACTACATGGATGTATCTAACTATATGAATCTTTGGTTATATGACAAACAGTCTACAAAGGTTGCTGGTGATACACACTATGATGAACTTGTAGAACAAGCTGAAGCTTCCACAGATCATGATGAACGTTATAAGCTCTTACACGAAGCAGAAGAATATTTCATCAAGGATATGAACTACAACATTCCATTATTCCAGTATGGTTCATTCTATCTGTTGAAGAAGGGTATTACAGGTATTGAATTTACACCACAGGGTTCTGCTGATTTGACATACGTAAAATTATCTTAAAGAAATGAGAAACCAGGCTTCAAGGAATTGTTGCCTGGTTTCTGTCATAAGGAGAAAAAGACATGCATTTTGATTTAGAAAAACCATATTGTTATTATTTTGATGAAATATGTAAGATTCCACATGGTTCTTACCATGAAAAAGCCATAAGTGATTATGTTGTTGCGTTTGCTAAAAAACATGGACTTAAGTATGTGCAAGATGACATGTGGAATGTCATCATCTATAAAGATGCTTCTAAAGGGTATGAGGATTATGATCCATTGATGCTGCAAGGACATTTGGACATGGTTTGTGAAGCTGTTTCTGGTTTGCGTTTTGATTTTGAAACTCAACCAATTGAAACGTATGTGGATGAAGAAGGTAAACTACGTGCAAAAGGTACGACACTTGGTGCAGATGATGGAATGGGTGTTGCTGAAATGTTGGCTATCCTTGCGGATGATACATTACAAACACCACCTCTAGAATGTGTTTTTACAGTACAAGAAGAAGTTGGCCTGTTTGGAGCTTTAGGACTAGATAAGTCATTGATTCATGCACATCGTATGATTTCTTTAGATGGTGGAGGAGAAGTTTTAACAGCGATTTCTTCTGCTGGTGGCGTGAATGTCATCAATACGATTCCTGTAACATATCAAAAGAATGAAAAGCCTTGTTATAGTTTGAAAGTTACTGGTCTTTCAGGTGGACATTCTGGTGGAGAGATTCATAAAGAAAAGGGAAATGCGAATAAGCTTGTTGTGCGTATCGTAAAAGAATTGATGCAACTAGGAAAAGATGTTTCATTGATTAGTATTGCAGGTGGTTCCAAAGATAATGCAATTACACGTGAATCTGTTGTTAAGTTTGCTAGTGAAACAGATAATGACGTTTTACAAGAAGCTGTAATGACATTGAAAGATAAGATCTATGTAGAGTTTGTAGATTCTGATCCTGGTTTTACAGTAGTTTTTGAGAAAATGGATATACAAGAGGAGTGTATGGATGCAAAGAGTACAAAAAATGTCATTGATTATTTGTATCTTGTGCCAAATGGTTTCCAACATCGTTCTACAGTGATTCCAGGACTGACATTGACGAGTTTAAATCTTGGCATTGTGAAAACAGAAGGTGATAAAGTGATTTGTAATTCTTCTGTGCGTAGTGCTTTAGAAGAGGCAATTGACGATTTGATCGATCATTTGACATGCTTGGCTTCTTATACAGGTGGTTCTGTTAGTACATATGCAAGATATCCTGGATGGAATTATGACCCGCATTCTAAAATGCGAGAGACATTTAAAAAGGTATTTGCAGATTTGTATGATGGAAAAGTATTGGAAGAACATGCTGGGCATGGTGGATTAGAGTGTGCTGTATTTACACAAATTCCAGGTGGTATGGATATTATTACATGTGGTCCAATATCTGAAGGTTGTCATACGCCAGATGAATATTTGGATCTAGCAAGTTTTGATAGGACATATAAACTTTTAACAACGATCATTGCGAGTGTAGATAAAAAGGTGGATTAAGTATATGAAAAAGGGTTTAGTAGTTATCTTGAGTGGTGCGTGTTCTGTAGGTAAGCATGATTTGACCACAAAGTTACTAGCAGATCCAGACTTGGATCTCATGTATTCTGTATCTTTAACAACGCGTCCAAAAAAAGAAAATGAAGTAGATGGGAAGGACTACTATTTTGTGGACTTTCAGAGCTTTGCTGAGGCAGTTAAGAAGCATCAGTTATTGGAATATACAGAGTTTAATGGTTGGTATTATGGTACGCCAAAGAATCAAGTGGAGTTTTTAAGGGATTCTGGCAAAAATGTCTTGATTACTGTTGAGGCACAGGGTGTTGGTCCTATTAAGTTGGAATTGCCAGATGCATTGGCTATCTTTGTGACGCCTTCTTCTATTGAAGAATTAGAAAAGAATATTCATGCGATGTATCAAGATGATGATGCAAGTGCAACACGTAGAATCAATAAAGCAAAAATGGATATGGAATTAGCACCATTGTTTCAAAATGTTGTTAAGTCAGATGATGGCAATGCAGTATATAGTGAAGTGAAAAATATGATCTTGTCTGCTATGCGAAAGGATTGAGTATGTTTTCTAAAGAAATCATGGAAAAATATGCAGATGTGCTTGTGCAGAAGGGATTAAATATTCAAAAAGGGCAGTATTTGCTTTTACAGTGCTGTCCAGATACGCTTGCATTAGCGCGCATCGTTGCAGAAAAGGCTTTGCAGCGGGGTGCAAAAGATGTGCATGTTTCTATTTCGGATCCTTATATCAAACAAATCCGCGGAAAATATCTTTCTAAAGAACAGTGTTTAGAAGTTCCTGAATGGAAAAAAGAAGAGGAAGATTATTACCTGAGAAATAATGGTGTACAACTTGGCTTAATGGGTACATATCCATCATTAATGGAAGATGTTTCAGATGAGAATGCTATGGCATTAGCTAGTGCAGATAATCGTGTGCGTAATGTTGTACGTAAATATATTCATGAAGGAACATTGCAATGGACAGGAACGGCTTGTCCTACAAAAGAATGGGCAGTAAAGGTGTATCCAGAAATGGATGCAGAAGTTGCACTTGAAACACTAGAAAAAGATATTGCACATATGATGCGTTTGGATGAGGAAGATCCTGTAAAAGCTTGGAATCAACATTGTGCTAAGCTTAAAGCAGTTGGTGATAAGTTGAATGCATATCAATTTGATGCATTGCATATTACAAGTGAATTGGGAACGGATTTGCGTGTTGGATTAGTGAAGAATCATATTTGGTGTTCTGCAGCGGATATGGGTGATGCAAGAGTGCAAGCACCATATATTGCAAACATGCCAACAGAAGAAGTGTTTACAGATCCGGATCGAAATAGGGTAGATGGTATTGCATATGCTTCTAAACCATTGATTATCAATGGAAAATTAGTGAAAGACTTTTGGATTCGTTTTTCATCAGGTGCAGCAATAGATTGTGGTGCTAGTCAGAATGTGGATTTTTTGAAGTCTGCATTATTTGCAGATGATGGCAGTCGTCATCTTGGAGAAGTGGCATTGGTTTCAAAACAGTCTCCAATCAATCAAATTGGTAGATTGTTCTATAATGGCTTAATTGATGAAAATGCTGCTAGTCATCTTGCTTTTGGTTCTAGTTTTCCAACGAATATCCAAGGTGGAACGGACATGAGTGAGGAAGAATTAATAAAACATGGCGTAAACATTGCTGCTTGTCATCATGATTTTATGGTTGGTACAGAGAAGTATCACGTAGAAGGTATATTGAATGATGGAACAAGTGTAGTCATTATGGATGATGGGGATTTTGTGATTTGAGGTGATTTCATGAATATTTCTAGAGAAGATTTTTTGTGTGATATTCCGGGTGTAGAAGATTTAAAAGATAAGATCGTATCCTATCGAAAGGAATGTGAAATCATTGATCGATGGTTAGTGAAGAGACTAGATACTGTTTTACCTATGGTCATGCAGAGAGCTGGTATTGATACTTGGGTCGTTTGTAATAATGAACATAATGAAGATCCAATCTTCCGTACTTTATCTCCATCTTTAATGATGAGTGCAAGAAGATTGACAATCTTAATTATGCATCTAAAAGAAGATGGGACAGTAGAACGCTTTTCTTTAACGCATCCAGTGCCGGATATTGCACATCTTTATACACCTTGTTGGTTGAATCCAAAAGACCAATTGTGGAGTGCAGATAAATATTTTTTGGAAAATTCAAAAGGCGTTTCTATTTCTGAGAAACCAGAAACACAATGGGAATGTTTCCAAAGAGTGATTCACGAATTACATCCTAAGAAAATTGGTTTAGATTATTCTGAATATGATGCATATGCGGATGGTTTGTCACATTCTTTATATATGAAGATCATGGATTCTTTATATGAAGAAGATAAGAAAAAAGTTGTTTCAGCAGAAGAGATTTGTATTGGTTGGTTAGAAACTCGAATTGATGAAGAAATGGATGCATACAATGGTGTTGTGCAAATTGCACATGCATTAATTAAAGAAGCATATTCTTCTAGAGTGATTCATCCTGGTGTTACGACCACTGATGATGTGTGTTTTTGGATGATGGAAAAGGCAAGAAAGCTAGGCTTAGAACCATGGTTTGATTTTGAAACATCGATTATTCGCAAAAATGCAGATATAGAAGGTGAGTGTGTCATTGCACCAGGGGATGTTTTACATTGTGATATTGGTTTTCGGTATCTTGGTTTGTGTACAGATACACAAGAGATGGCATATATTCTGAAAAATGATGAATTAGATGCGCCAGAAGAATTGAAAAAGGCAATGGCGACTGTCAATCGTTTACAAGATATTACACTTGAAGCAATAGCAATTGGCAAGAGTGGAAATGAAATATTATCGCAAGCACGTCGCAAGGCAATAGAAGAAGGTATAGATCCATGTATTTATACACATCCTTTGGGTTTTGATGGACATGCTGCAGGGCCTACAATTGGTATGTGGGATCAACAAAATGGTGTGAAACATGAAGGTGATTATATCATTCATGATAATACATGTTATTCTTTGGAGTTGAATGCAAGTGTTGAAGTTTTTGGGAAGAAACAGCCTTTTTCAATGGAATCAGATATTATGATTCGTAATGGAAAGAAGTATTTCTTAGCTGGAAGACAAACAAACTTCCATCTTATTAAGTGAGGTTAGCATGGTAGTTATTTCAACAACAAAAGCACCAAAAGCAATTGGTCCATATGCACAAGGATATGTGGCAAATGGATTTGTGTTTACATCTGGACAAATTGGTGTAGACCCAAAAAGTGGTGAAGCTTGTAATGGGATTGAAAAGCAAGCAGAACAGGCTTGTAAGAATGTTCAAGCTATCTTAGAAGCAGGTGGCAGCGGTTTGCAACATGTTATCAAGACAACTTGTTATCTTGCAGACATGAATGACTTTGCGGCTTTTAATGAAGTATATGCAAAGTATTTTACAGAATATCCAGCAAGAAGTTGTGTGGCAGTAAAAACACTCCCTAAAGGTATGTTATGTGAAATAGAAGCGATTGGTGAAATATGACAAATGAAGAAAAAATACAGATTGGTAGGAATTTTTTAAAACCAATCATTGAAGAAGAAACAGATTACAAATCTGATCAAGACTTGAAAAAGCCACAGCCGCCTCTTGTGAAAAAAGCAATGACAACAAACATTATTGATCTGCCAAAGAATTTTAAGAACTTAAACATAGACAATGATTTTTTGCATGTTATCAATACAAGACAATCACATCGTGTATATACACAAGAAAAAATGTCATTGTTGGAATTGTCTTATTTGTTGTGGTGTACACAAGGTGTTAAAGAGATTCGTGGGAAATCTTATGCTACATTGCGTACAGTCCCGTGTGGTGGTGCAAGACATGAATTTGAGTGCTATATGACTGTACAAAATGTAGATGGTTTAAAAGATGGATATTATCATTATTTGCCGATGCATCATCAAATAGAATTATTGAAAGAAGATAATCATATGCATGATTTCATTTCTGTATCTTTGCAAAAACAGGACTGGGCATGTAAAGCAAATGTAGTTTTTTATTATAGTTTTGTTTGTTATAGAGCAGAATGGAGATATGGTATCTATACACATCGTATGGTCATGTGTGATGCCGGACATATTACAGAAAATTTATATTTAGCTTGTACAAGCATTGGCTTAGGAGGTTGTGCAATAGGTGCTGTTAATGGCAAAGTGAGTGATGAAGCATTTGGATTAGATGGTGAAGAAGAATTTATCATGTATGCAATGCCTGTTGGAACGATTTCAGTAAATAACCAGCAAAAGGAAAAAGACTTTTACGCATTTGTAAAAGAAGAAGGATTATAAGCGAATGAACTAGTATTTCGAAAGAATGCTAGTTTTTTGGATTTTTATAAAAACTTGGGAATACCTTAGTAGGAGGTATCCAATGAATCAAGAAAAAAAGAAAATCCAAAAAGTCGTATCCCAATTAACACTGTTTG
>CALBJM010000167.1 GCA_937893225.1 uncultured Erysipelotrichaceae bacterium
AATGAGATATATCCTAGTGTGCATTTTGAATTGCGACAGGGAGAATATGATAATATTCATTCGTGGATCAAAAATGGTGAAGTAGACTTTGCTTTTATTAATCCAGATGGTTTTGATGATATAGACATTGACGTAATTTATCATGATCATATGTTGGCAGTTTTGCCTAAAAATAGTGTTCTTGCCAATCGTAAAGAGATTTGCTTGAAGGATTTGTGTGAAGATGCATTTATTTTATTGGATGAGGGAAAACATAGCGTTCCTTTAGATGCGTTTCATGCTTATGGATTACAGCCGAATATTGCATATAAAGTGTATGATGATTATTCTATTCTAGCTATGGTATCGCAATCCATGGGAATTAGTGTAATGTATGGGCTTGTATTGCATGGGTATGAAAAGAATGTTGTTGTAAAGCCAATCAAAGAAAAAGTGGAACGAACGATTGCATTGGCATGTCAGCACAAAGAAACATTGTCATATTCAGCTAAGAAATTGTATACGTATATACAAGAAAGAGTTCCAGCGTTATTGGAGACTGTCAATTATGAAAAATAGGACATTAGAGAAGTTGTTGGATATTGGTATTGTGATTTGTTGTGGGTGTGCAATCGTATTTTTGAGTGGTGTGAGTGTTTCAGGAATCGTGGATCTTGGGGCATTTTCTTCTTTGTTTGCGATAGCTACTGTATTGAGTTTTTTGTATTATTTTTGTGAATTTGTTTATCTTTTTAAAGGTGGAAAAGGTATTTTGTTTTCTCTTGGCAAGTTTATTTGTTTTACTTCTGTTACATTTTGTGCAATGTTTGCTTTGGTGTTTATGCAGCCGTTTTATAGAAATGCAAGTGAAAATGTAAAGATTGCGTATTTGTGTATGCATTCCATATTGCCTTGTTTAGTGCTTGCAGAATATGTGGTTTCTGATAAGGGACATTACAACAAAGGGTTTATTGTTACATATATGATTTTATTTATATTGTATGGTGGTATTTTATTGTTATGTGGGCAATATACTTCTATTGGGTATCCATATGCATTTTTAGATCATGGGCAATTGGGGTATAAACTTGTAGGTGAAGAATGCATATTATTGACTATTGTCATGTATGTATATGGGAAAATCGTGATTGGAATCGATCGTTTGTTTCGAAAGAGAGGAAGAAAATGATTCGGGATATTGTAAAGGATACTTTTTTCTTACAGAGAAAAAGTGTAGAAGCTCGTGAAGAGGATGTATGTGTAGCAATTGATCTGGTGGATACATTGCGTGCCAATCAATATAGGTGTGTTGGTATGGCAGCAAATATGATTGGAAAAAATAAAAATATCATTGCCTTTTATGATGGGAAAGCATTGGTATTGATGATGAATCCTAAATTGATGCAGAAAAAAGGTAAATATGTTTGTGAAGAAGGGTGTCTTTCTTTAGATGGAACACGACAAACAGAGAGATATCATGAAATCGTAGTGCAATATATGGATATGCAGATGCATAAGCATACGAAGAAATATAGTGGATATGTTGCAGAAATCATTCAACATGAAATGGATCATCTTGTAGGTATTTTAATATAATTGTGAATGAGATCGTATAAGAAGCGTTTGGCAAAGCCATTCGTTTTTTTTTGTAGATAAAATGGTATAATGCTTGCAGTCGCAAAAGCGTTATTTTTGTGGTAGAAAAAAATTATGAATAGAGAAATTAGAAAATTGACAGATGGCGCTATGATGGCTGCTATCATAGGCGTATTACTTTTGATTAATCGACAGACTGCAGGGTTGATCGAGGTGAGTTTTATTTGGTTGCTACCATTACCGATGGTTTTTTATGGGGCGAAGTATGGTTGGCGAGATAGTTGGGTATTATATATCGCAATTATGTTGTTGACTTTCGTGCTTGGTACACCGCAGACATTGTTTTATATGGCAAGTGAGATGTTGATTGGTGTGATATATGGTTGTGGAATCTATAAGCGTGTTTCTACTAGAAAGCTTGTGATTCGTACAATGATTTTAGCAGTTGTGGCAGATATATTGTCTATGCTTGTGTTTGCTTCTTTTTTTGGATATGACTTAACAAGTGAAGCAAATGAATATGTAACGATGCTTTCAAAAGTGTTTGCTCAATCTGGAACACGTTTACCGGAATCGATGGATCTTGGAAGCATGGTCAAAAATATTATTGTTTTATCCGTCATTCTTTCTGGTGTGCTAGAAGGGTATGTGACACATATTTTGAGTCGATTGATGTTGAAGAGATTGCGTATTTATAGTGAACCAATGACGCCTATTACAGAGTATTATCCACCTGTTTGGAGTGGGTATGTTGGCATAGTTGGAATGGTGTTGTTTTATTATGCTTCCTATCATGCATTTGATAACGAGATAGTGATGAATTGTATGCAGGGTTTTGGAATTGCGGGTGTAATCTATCTTTGGGTGTTTGGTGTCATTGCGGCAATGATCTTCATGCGATTGCGTTTTCAAATGAAAGGG
>CALBJM010000168.1 GCA_937893225.1 uncultured Erysipelotrichaceae bacterium
TGATTCACAACAATACCAATGATGATAGCACCATCTGTACTCAACGTTTCTCTATCTTTGATGACCATTCCTGTAGCATCTAAAGAATCGCCGCCATCGATCATCACATCTCCTACATTTTCAGAATCAAAAGACTTTTTCAATTTACCATCTTGTATGGTAGCTACTTGTCCATTATCCATAACAATGATGTTGGCAGCAGTATACCCCATATCCAAAGCAATATTCGCATTAGATATCAATTGTCTATACTCCCCTTTAACAGGAATGTAATACTTAGGGCGCATCAAGTATACCATCATCTTGATATCTTCTACAGAAGCATGCATAGAGAAAGAACGCTTTGCATCAATTGCAATCACACGATTCACTTCCTTGTATACATCATCTTCCATACTTGCTTCACTTCTTTCTGTACCAGGTACAGCAGGAGAAGCAATAATGACAGTATCAGATTTACGCATTTCAATAAAATCATCTTCTTTTGTTGCGATATTATGTACTTTTGTAAAAATCGTAGAACCAGTACCTGCAACAATGATGACTACATTTTCCATTTCATTATTAAAAGATTCCTTAGAAATTTCCAATCCAGCAGGAATATGATAATATCCAAGTTTAGCCATATCATTCATTAACTTGCGCAATTCATCATCATAAATCAATATTTTACGATTATATTTATTGGCTAATTCAATGATTTCAATAACACGATAAATATTTTGATTAAAAACGGTCAAAAAGATTCTGCCCTTTGTATCTTCAAAATACGGTTCAATAACATCTGTAATACGATGTGAAGGTGCAGAATGTCCAGGCCTATTAGAACCAACAGATTCACACATCAAAGCAAGCACACCTTCATGACCTAAATCAGTGATATTTGTGATATCTGTAGAAAATGCTTCATTCTTGATATCATAATCCACAATAAATTCAGATGTATATACAACATATCCATCTTCTGTTTGGATTGCTACACCAAAACCATCCGCAATAGATTGTGTTGTACCAAAAGTTTTAATTCTCGTATTTCCAATCTTAAAAGTACTATTGCGTCTAACACGGTGTAAATTCAATTTTCCTAATCCATATTTCTTGGCCCTTCTTTCAAATGTCAAAGCAGTAAAAGGTGCCATATATACAGGAATATTAGGAATTTGTTTAATCAACATAGGCAATGCTGCCATCACATCTTCATGTCCATGTGTAATGAAGATACCTTTGATTCGATCTGCATTTTTTACAAGATACGAAAAATCAGGAATAATCATTTCAATTCCAAGCTGATCAGCATCTGGATACTTCAAACCACACTCTAAAACAAATATATCATCATTGTTCTCAATGACATACATGTTTTTCCCATCTTCATCCAGACCACCGAGCGCAAATATGCGTACGTTACTCATAGTAAACCTCCAATTATTATTTTCATTTTATGCGTGAAAATATTATAAAACAAACAAGAATGTATCACAATGCTTTGCCATTGAGAGAAAAGCTTCTAACCTCAGTAATTTCAACTTCCACAATTGTGTTCTCTAATCCTTCTCGTCCAGTAAAATTTACAAGCTTATTTTCTTCAGAATATCCTGAATATACATCTGCATTCTTCTTACTTCTTCCTTCGCAAAGAACTTTCACTGTCTTATGCAAATACTTTTTGTTATTCTCTTTTGCCCAATAGTTAATATGTTCATTTAGCTTTTGTAATCTAGCTTTCTTTGTTGCAGAATCGATTTGATTCTCCATACGTGCAGCAGGTGTTCCTTCACGTGGTGAATACATGAAAGAATATGCACCATCAAACTTACAATAGTCTACCAATGCCACAGTTTCTTCAAATTCTTCTTCTGTTTCTCCTGGGAAGCCTACGATCAAATCTGTTGTAAAAGTAATATTAGGAATTCTAGATTTCAAACGATCAAATACATCTTTATATTGCTCTATTGTATATCCTCTAGCCATACGTCTAAGTACTTCATCAGAACCAGATTGTACAGGAAGGTGTAAAGCAGGCATGATATTAGGATAGTCTAACATAGCTTGAATTGTGGACTCGCTATAGTCTCTAGGAGAAGAAGAATAGAAACGAATTCTTTCAATTCCAGTCTTAGCAATCTCAATCAAAAGGTCTGTAAATCCATCTTCCATACCTAGATCTTTCCCATACGCATTTACATTTTGACCTAACAAAATGACTTCTTTACCACCATTTGCTATCAAATGTTTGACTTCTCTAACAATGTCACCCATGCGTCTGCTTCTTTCTTTTCCTCTAGTATAAGGAACGATGCAATATGTGCAGAACTTATTGCATCCATACATAATATCTACATAACCTTTAACATTTTGGTTACGTCGAACAGGAAGATTTTCAATAATTCTTCCTTCTTCTGATAAAACTTCTACTTTTCTCTTCTTTGTTTCCATAACTTCTTTTAATAAGTCTGGTAAACGATAAATATTATGTGTTCCAAAAATTAGATCAACTTGTGGATAACTCTTCAATAATACTTTCACAACACTTTCTTCTTGTGCCATGCATCCACATACGCAAAAAACACGATCTGGATCTTCTGTCTTAAGACCTTTTAACATTCCAATTTCACCAAGTACATGTTCCTCAGCTGCTCTTCTTACTGCACAGGTATTAAAAATCAATACATTGGCATCTTCTGGATTTTCAGTATTTTGAAAGCCCATGACTTCCATCATTCCGGCAATACTCTCCCCATCTCTTACATTGGCTTGGCAGCCATATGTACGAATATAGTATTTTTTTCCTGTACCTAGTGTTTCCAACTGGTCATTCATAGCGAATAGGCCATACTCTACATTTGCTTCTTCTTTGCTTCTTTTTGCTTCATCTAAATGATTTGGTAAT
>CALBJM010000169.1 GCA_937893225.1 uncultured Erysipelotrichaceae bacterium
TTTTCAGCCATTTGTTACTCTCCTTTATAATTCATTGCGATATTTGCCATTTTTAAAGCACCTTGTTCTGTTTCACAACCTGCTAAAAAACCAGATGGATGACAGAATATTGCATCTTCTACTCCTGTCACTTTTTGCAGATCTTCTTTACGTAATCCTAACCATTCTTTTGGTAAAGGATGTCGATACGATGTTCTATCAGATGGATCATCTAATACACATTGAATATTCCATCCTCCACGCAAAGCTGGTGATATAACATACCATAAGTCTTCTGCTTTTGGATTTGAATTAGATTGTGAAGTGACTACACCTTGCCAAGGAGCAAAGTGTTCAAGTATCATCAAGTGTCCTGCGGAATAATCTATATGTTGTAAAATATAATCTCGTCCATCTAACGCATCAATAATAGAATCTAATCGATTTAAAAATATATCCGTAGCAAAAGATACCGCATCCATAAATGCTTCATATGGATCACGTTCACTTTCCCAACTTGGATTAAAGTCTTTGATTACTTGAGATATCGTAAATTCTGTTTGTGCTACATGTTGAATAGAAATTTTCTGCTTATCCATGATGTTTGGCATCGTTTCCATTTCATGCATCACGTAATCGAAACCATTATCATTAGCATCAATGCCTAAGATAAGTGATTTTTCCATTTTATTATAAACAGCATCAAAATACCTTTCTGGACAATTTTGAGACGCAAGAATTTCTTGATAATATTTTCTCCATACAAGCCCACAAGCAGCATATGGAATATCCGTTCCTGGATGTGTTTCATTGCGTAATTTGCATTCTTCTGTATGATGGTCAAGTTCCCCGCCCCCAACATCATAAACGATCCAATTCTCTAGATCTTCAGGAAGATCATCGTCTCCGCCTCTTACAACGTTAACGTCATCGCTTAATAAAGAAAGCATAGCAGTCGCAAAAACATCATCAGCATGGAATAATCCATTATGTGTGTATAAATTTAATTTCTTTGGCATCCAGGTGTTTCTCCTAATTCAAAAAGTATTATACAAAAAAAATACATTACGTAAAGAGAAATCGGGATAAAAATCCCGATTTTTTATAGTTCAATTGTTCCAGTGATATCATCTGCATTTGGAACACAGATAATAACATTTGTACCTGCTCTTTCAATTTTGCCATGCAAGGCATATACCGTACCTGTCAAAAAATCAATGAATCTCTGTGCTGTAGAACGATCTAAACGATGTAGATTTAGGACGATTGTATTTCCTGCCAACAATGTGTCTGCACAATTGCTTGCTTCTTCAAATGTTTTTGGTTCAAAAAGATTGTATTCCATAGAATTACTCCTTGTTACAAATTACATTGTAACACGCTTTTATTATTTTTTCTTTTCACTACTGTATTTTTTGCCAATCATATCATAATATCGCTTCAATTTACCTTCATAAGCAACATCACTCATATCAAAGAAATGTTGTCCTTTGATTTTATCTGGCAAATATTGTTGCTCTACATAATGATTCGGGTAATCATGTGCATATTTATATCCTACACCGTGTCCAAGTTTTGATGCACTACTATAGTGCGCATCTTTTAAATAAGCAGGTATAGGTAAATTTCCGCTACGTTGTACTTCTTCCATAGCTTTGAATATACCACTACTAGCTGCATTTGATTTAGGAGCACAAGCAACATAGCATGCTGCATTTGCCAATATGATCTGACTCTCTGGCATTCCTACGCGCTCTACAGCTAGG
>CALBJM010000170.1 GCA_937893225.1 uncultured Erysipelotrichaceae bacterium
CCTCGCGTTGCTACACGCGCTTTATTTCTAGCAATAAAATCTTCCATCTTTTCGATTTCTGCTTGTTGACGATTATATGCTGCCTCTAATTGTTTTTTCTTCGTTTCATACGCATTTACAAAACTATCATAGCTACCAGCATAACGTGTAATCGTAGGTGCTTCTACATGGTATATGACATTGATGACATCTTTTAAGAAAGGAATGTCATGGGAAACAAGAATGAATGCATTTTCATAGTTGATTAAATAATTTTTTAGCCAATCAATATGTTCTTTATCTAGATAGTTCGTAGGTTCATCCAATAGCAAAATATCTGGTTTTTGCAATAATAATTTCGCCATCAAAACGCGCGTTCTTTGTCCACCAGATAAATCTGCTACACTTGTATCTAAACCTAATTCTGTAAGAGAAAATGCTTGTGCAATTTCTTCTACTTTTGCATCTATCAAATAAAAATCATGCTGATCAAGATATGACTGTCTCTCTCCAATATCTTCCAGCAATTGATTCATTTCATTTTCATTCATATCTGACATTTTCATATAATCATCAGTAATTGATTGCTCTATTGTAAACAATGCATCATATGCACTTTTTAAAATATCTTGAATAGATCTATCTTTTTGAAGAACCGTATGTTGATCCAAGTATCCAACATTGACTTTTTTGCTCCATGTGATTTTTCCTTCTTCTGGTTCTAAGTGACGTGTAAGAATATTCATAAATGTACTCTTACCCTCACCATTGGCACCAACAAGTCCAACATGCTCTCCTTTGTTTAAACGAAATGAAACATCTTCAAAGATGACTCTTCCACCAAATGAATGACTTAATTTATCTACAGTTAATATACTCATAATTCTCCTCAGCTTGATTATTTTACTAAGTTCAAACAATAATTACCATAAGAATATTTTGGAATAATGTTTCAAAATTTCGTTTGTATAATAGTTTTAGGAGGAAGTAAATAAGTATGAGTTTTCCAAAAAAATTTCTATGGGGTGGTGCAGTAGCAGCTAACCAACTAGAAGGAGCTTGGCTAGAAGATGGCAAGCAGCCAAATGTAACTGATATCATGGTAGGCATTGGATCAAAGGATCCGGGTATCCAATGGAATCCGGATTTAAAGAAATATGAAATGCATTTGGATCCTAATAAAGCATATCTTTCACATGAAGCAATCGATTTCTACCACCGTTATAAAGAAGATCTTTCTTTGATGGCTGGTATGGGTTTTAATTGTTTTAGAACTTCTATTGCATGGGGAAGAATTTTTCCAAATGGTGATGAAGAAAAGCCAAATGAAAAAGGACTAGAATTCTATGATCATTTAATCGATGAAATGCTGCGTCTAGGTATGGAACCTGTTATCACGATGTCACATTATGAAACACCATTGCATTTATTAACTGAATATGGTGGATGGTCTAATCCAAAATTGATTACATTTTGGAAAAATTATGCATCTGTTTTATTCCATCGCTATAAAGGAAAAGTAAAGTATTGGCTGACTTTTAATGAAGTCAATGCAATGTTGCGTAATCCTTTTGTTGCTGGAAGTGTACTGACAATCAAAAATCCAAAAGATCCATCAGATCCAATTGGCTCTACGACGAAGGAAGACATTTGGCAAGGGTATTACAACATTCTTGTGGCAAATGCATGGACTGTGAAATTGTGTCATGAGATCGATCCTAATGCAAAAGTAGGAAATATGATGACTGCTTCAGGTGTAGCAACATATCCTGAAACATGTAATCCAGATGATGTATTTGGTGCCTACCAAACACAAAGATGGGCTGTCTATTATATGTGCGACCCAATGGTATTTGGTGAAATTCCAAGTTATGTAAAAGCACTATGGAAGAAGAATCCATCTTATACACCAGAGATGCATGCCGATGAACTACAACTCATTAAAGAAAATACGATTGATTTTATTTCGTATAGTTACTATCGTTCATCTGTATATGCAAGTGATGTTAATATGGTTTCCAATACAGGTGGAATCAAAGGAAAAGATAATCCATATTTAAAAGAATGTTCACCACAGCCTTGGGCATGGCCAGTTGATCCTAAAGGCTTGCGCTTATTGATCAATACTTTTGAAGATCGTTATCATTTACCTCAATTTATTGTAGAAAATGGTATTGGCCTTGATGAAAATCTAGATGAAAATGGTAAGATCGATGATCCATTTAGAGTTAGATATCTAGAACAACATTTAAAACAAGTAGAATTAGCAATTGAAGATGGATGCCACGTAATGGGCTATTTATGGTGGGGCCCAATCGATGTCGTTTCTGCAGGTACAGGTGAAATGAAGAAACGTTACGGATTTGTATATGTAGATAGATTTAATGATGGACATGGTACATTGGAAAGAAAAATCAAAAATTCCTATTATCGCTATAAGGAAATCATTGAATCTAATGGTGAAAAATTATAAATGGTAAAGCATGGTGTAATATGCCATGCTTTTTCTTAGAAAAATAAAGCATTACAAGTGAATATTAAAGGTATACGTTTTCAAATGTGGAAAATGGTATACTATTAGTATGGATCTCGCAAATAAAGAATTTCATTTTTCAAAAAAAAGAATTGAAACATTGCAA
>CALBJM010000171.1 GCA_937893225.1 uncultured Erysipelotrichaceae bacterium
TAAATACTGATTTAGTTCAACAAGTCCTTTTTTGTTTAATTTATCAGGATAAAAATTTGACCAATATTGCAAATCAAATCGTAAGCCCTTCGCTTGGTCACGTATATCTTTTAAATGAGGAATCTTTGCATAATATGGTTCAAGCGCAGAAGTATTTTTTACACCTGTAATCAATACAAAGATTTCGTCAGGTATCTCAACACCATATTGTTTTCCAATATTTCTCCACATGTCTTGTGCGACACGCTCCGTATCAAACATAAGGCCATCGCAATCAAACAACACAGCATCAACTTTCATAGACCATCCTCCAAAAAAATAAAGACAGCACAATGTGCTGTCTACTATTATACATTAAGCATTAATTCCTTTAAATGTATATTCATCTAGCAATTCTTTATTTTCTTTCTTTGCTTTAGGCTTTTTCTTATCTTTATGCTTTGTATGAGATCTTAAAAATACCCACATACTTGGTGCAATAAACAAAGATGAGAAAGTACCAGCAATCAAACCGACCAACATAGCAAAGTTAAAAGTAAAGATAGCATTGCTTCCCATGAAAAGCAAGAAAATGACTGGGAACAACGTTGTAATAGAACCATACAATGACATCTTGATTGTGCTATCCAAAGAATCATTCATCACTTTCTTGTAATCTTCAGCTTTGAGATTACCTTTCTTATTTTCCATATTTTCACGAATACGATCAAAAACGATAATAGAGTTATTAATAGAATATCCGATAATCGTCAACAATACAGAAATCAATTCTGTGTTGATTTCAAAACGTGCAATCATAAATAACGCCAATACCATAAATACATCGTGGAACAATGCAACTAAGCAACCCAATGCATAATCCCATTCATAACGAATCGTAATATATGCTAACATAGCAATCCATGCAACGATCGTTAAGATAATTGCATTTCTCACAAGGTCTTTTCCGACAACTGGTGTAACTACATTATCCCCAGGTTCTTCACCAAAGACGTCTTTTAAGTTTGCTTTGAGTGTTGTTAATTCATCTGTATCAAATGTCTTTGTTGTTGTGGCATAAACAGAATTATCTCCAGAAGACTGATAAGCGAAATCTTTATAACCTAATGTTTCCATTTCCTTTTGCACATCTTCCGTTGTAATTGCATGGTCACTTGTGACAGTTAATTTTGTACCAGAAGCAAAATCAATACCAAGCTTTACAAAACCATCACCTTTCGCTGTATGGAAAATACCTAAGCCAATCGCTACCACAAAGATTGTCAATGCTGCACGAATAACAAATTTACTCTTACCAGCAAAATCAAAATGATGTGTACCTGTATAGAATTGAGACTGGCCTTTAGAAACATCAGGAATCTGTTCTTTCTTTACGGCAAACCACTCAGGATGATTATCTGCAACATGTGAATCAACAACAAGCTTTAATAAGAATCTACTCAATGCAACGTTTAATACCATTGTCATGATAACAGTAATAATCAACATTGTAGCAAAGCCCTTCACTGCACCATTGCCCCAAATATACATAATCAAAGCAGTAATAAATGTTGTAAATTGTGAATCAAAGATTGCAGAGAAAGAAACTGTTTGTCCTTCCCTAACAGCGTTTGGAACACTTCTACCCTTATACAATTCTTGTCTAATGCGCTCAAAATCAATAATATTGACATCGACCGTCATACCAACACCAAGCACAAGTGCACCAATACCTGACAACGTAAATACCGCGCCCATCAAGGAATACAAGCCAAATACTGCCCAAATATAGGCAACAAGCATAACTGCTGAAACAACACCAGGATAATCATCAATAACATTACAAGTGCAACACCAATGATACCGGCCATAGCTGTCTTTTGTAATGCATCTTGACCAAATTGCGCTGAAACGACATTTGAAGAAAGTTCTGTCATCTTCACTGGTAAAGAACCAGAATTGATCAAATTTGCCAATTCTCTTGCTTCTTCTTCAGTGAAATTACCGGAAATCTGACAATCTCCTGAAATTTCAGAACTTACCGTAGCAGCAGAGATATATTTTGGTTCTTCGCCTTTATTTGCTTTGGCTGCTTCTTCTTTATAAGAATCACCATCTTCATAGTCAAGCCAAATCACCATGATATTGCTGCCGCTTGTTTTTTGAGAAACGCTCTTTGTCATTTCAGCAAATGTAGATTGATCTTTGATCTTTAAGGAAACAACCGGCTTCCCATTTTCATCATATGCTAATGAAGCACCACCTTCTGTTAAGATTGATGAATCTGCAAGTTCATTATCATCTACATCTCTAAATGTTAAATTTGCGGTAGTACCAATCATTTCTCTTGCAGAATCTTGATCAGTAACACCAGCTAGCTGTACTCTTACCCTATCATTTCCTTCAACAGAAATACTAGGTTCAGATACACCAAGAACATTTACACGTTTAGAGATAGAGTTTACTACCGCATCCATATCAATGGATGAATCACCATTGAGTGGTTCAACTTGATACAAGATTTCAAAACCACCTTGCAAATCAAGTCCAAGGTTAAGGTTTGATTTGACCGTTTGAAATGTGCTAGCAACTAATGCAATTAAAATTGCTATGATTCCAAACAGAATTACAATTTTACTCTTCTTCGTTTTCGACTGTTTTGCCATCCTAATTTCCTCCAATGAGATCTGTAAATTCAGATAAATCCCGTGATCTACCTCTAACAATTGCATCACGCGCCATAAATCTAACGATATCCTGTGCCTTTACAGATAAAACTTGATTGATTGCCTCGTGAAGAGATTTTGGGCAACCCTTTTTCCAAAGACCATAAGTTAAATAATCTTCAAGATTTTCATATCTGAGAGTTGGAATTTCATTTTTTGTCAATTTTTGTAATTTTAAAACCATGACAAGCTGTATACATGTATTATTTACATCAAACACTTCCTGTTCCATTCCTTCCTCCGCCGATAACTTAGCTATTATATCAAAATATCTGCTAATTTTTAATGGAATAAAAAAAAAGCTCCAAAATATTTTGGAACTTAATGTAATGCTACCCATAAACCAAGACAAGCAAAGACAACTTCCACAATCCAGAACATGTGAACAATGTTGACTTCTGGCATACCTTTGATACGAAAAGCATAGTGTATTGGCGTATATGGAAATACTCTTTTGTGTACTGTTCTAACAGAGACTTGTTGTATGATGACACACAACGTTTCAATAACAGGTACTCCAGCAATCAAAATCAACGAAAGTTCTGTCTTGGTTGCCATGGCTAATGCTGCTAACACACCACCGAGTGCCAAAGCACCCGTATCACCCATGAATACTTTAGCTGGTTTTTTATTGTAGTAAAGATATCCTAAAAGAGCACCAATTAAACAAATAACAAACATAGTCAACGTATATTGTTTCTGTAAATATGTAATGATAAGATACGGAATCAAGGCAATGATCGTCACGCCACTGCTCAATCCATCCATGCCATCTGTTAGATTCACCGCATTAGAACTCCCCGCAAACATAAATAAAACAAGCAAGAAATACCACATGCCTAAATCATATTTTCCTTCACAAAACGGAATACTGATTTCTAAGCTACCATGTATGCGATACAAGAAAAAGAATACTACCGCTAGAACCACCTGCATAGAAAACTTCTGAAGCGGAGATAAGCCATCATTGTTCTTTTTCACCGCAATCAAATAATCATCCACAAAGCCAATCAATCCATATCCTAAAAACGCCAATATGATGATCCAAACATTGAGATCCTTTATAGAAGAAGGAAAAGTAATCAATGACACAAATATTGGCACAATGATAAACAAAACACCACCCATAATTGGTGTACCTGCTTTTTTCTTATCATCTTCCAAAGCATATTCACTGACAGATTGTTTAAAAGACAATTTTCTTAAATATTCTATAAAACGTGGCATAACAGCTAAGACAATACCTAGACTTACGACAAAACCAATCAAAAACTTCAATGGCATATTCACCTCCACAAACGTGCTACATTATAGTATATGTATTTATCCAAATTCAACTTGTATAGTTGTTCCTTTTGTTACAACCGTTCCTGGTGAAATAGATTGTGAAACAACAGTTCCTTCTCCCGACAATTCAAATCCAAAACCACTAACAGCCCATAAGGAAGACACATCTTTACGTGTCCACCCAGTTAAATCTGGCATTGTGAATGAATTTGTATCCGTCAATAGAAATACTCTCTGTCCACTCACAACAGAACTACCTGTTTTTGGAAATTGGTCAATAACACTTGTCCCATTTCCTAGAATTACAGTTTCGCACTGTGTACTAGACAATTTGTTATTTGCATAATCCACAGTATGATTTAATAAATCAGGCATTTGCGACACTTGGATCGTTTCTTGTGTCTCTTGTTGCTCTGTATTTGTATTTCCTTCATTTGCAAATCCATACGTTTGTGCAATTTTACGCATAAAAGATGTCATTGCCTCAGTATCAGAATGTGCTGTTGGATTATAATCAGCTTCAAAAGCATAGTACACAAGTACTTGTGGATTATCTGCTGGCATAGCAGCCATCAAAGAAGTAATCGTTTTTCCACTTGTTTCATATGCATTTCCATCAGAAGAAGAATCAGCAACCTGTGTTGTACCAGTTTTAGCTAGGATCTTACACTCAGGAATTTGATAGAAACGTGCAGAACCATCTTCATCATTCGCTACGCGATACATGATTGACTGCACATGTTTTGCAGTATCTGCAGTAATGGGATTCCCAGTCACTGTAGTATCCGCTTTATAAATGACCTTTGACGAGTCATAACTATCCACGATAGAATCAACAAAATATGGTTTCACCATAGTACCATCTGAAAAAATTGCAGAATAAGCTTGAAATAATTGTAACATCGTTACCGTACTACCCTGTCCATACGAAAGAGAAATCTTATCTGCAGGCCATGTAAAGTTAAGTAGTCCGCTGCTTTCTGGTAAACCATCTGTATTTACATTCGAGAAAAAGCCAAATTTTTTCAAATATTCCAAATGTGTTTCAGGCGTTATCAATTGGGTCTGTATTGTAGCTG
>CALBJM010000172.1 GCA_937893225.1 uncultured Erysipelotrichaceae bacterium
GCAGAACAAGAGGAAGAACAATTATTGATGTATAACCATTATGATGCTTTAGATGTTGATGTTTTAAAAGCATCGCATCATGGTTCTTCTAATGCTGCTTCTTCTGCTTGGATGCAAGCTGTTTCTCCAAAGTATACGGTGATTTCTTGTGGAAAAGATAATGTGTATGGACATCCACATGATGAAGCATTGCGTCTGATCAAGCAAAGAGGTTCTGTTTTATATCGCACAGATCTGCAAGGTACGATTACTTGTACAACAGATGGAGAAAATATACAGTTTTCTACAGAAAAGAATAGCGAGACAAGTGTATGGAATGCTAGAGAAAATATCGTAGCAGAGAAGTATTATATTTTGAATATAGCGAGTAAAAAATTCCATAGACCAGATTGTTCCAATGCAGAAGATATTGCTTCATATAATCGTGAAACAAGTGATAAGGATAGAGATACATTACTTCAAGAAGGGTATTCTCCATGTGGAAAATGTCAACCATGATATACATTTTTTATGAAAGCGTATACAATGTGTGTAAGGAATTGAAGGTATATGAAAATCATTAAGATAGGTATACCAATTGCATGCTTATTTTTTGTTGGTTGCCATACAACAAATGTAGAAGAAGTATATACATTGGTACAAAATGAAAAACAATTAATGTATTCTGTAGAAGGTACACCCATTGATCCGTTAACATTGGTTACGATTGCAAAAGAAAACAGTGAAGAGCCAATGATAGAAAGTGCGTATGAAGTTGTGTGTGAGCCGAAGTATATTGATGATTCTCTTGTTGGGAATACTGTTGTTACGTATATTGTTACAAATAAAACGAATCATCAAAGTCAATCATTCCAAGCAAAATTTTATATAGTGAATGAACAAGGTCCAAAAATCAAGGTTTTGAATAGGATGAAGACATTAACAGTAGGTGATAATTTTGATCCAGAGTCTGTCATAATAGATGCATATGATTTAAAACTTGTAGAAGAAGCACCTAAGGTAAAGAAAGATGGAACATATGCAGAAGGGTGGTATACAATTACTTCGAATGTGAAGCCAAATAAAGCTGGTTCATATAGTGTTGCGATACATGCGGTAAGTAAAAATGGCTTGTTTGTAGATAAGAAAGTTAGTGTTACGGTGGTGCCTAAAAAAGCATTGCCAAAAAATGATCCAAAATACGATAGTCGTCCAACGCCTGAGCCTACAAGTACTCCTGAAATTTCTGAGCAGACTTGTCGAGAAGTGTATCACGATGTTGAAAAACATAAAGAAATACAAAATCAACAAGTATGGATCGTTGATCAAGAAGGGTATGAAGAAACTGTTTTTTCATGTGAATGTGGAGCTGCATTTAGTGATGAAGCAACATGGAATACACATGCTTTAGATACTGGGCATACGAATTATAGTAAAGATGTAGTTATGCATGAGGCAAGTGGTCATTATGAAAATCAACAAATTGAAAAATGGGTGATAGATAAAGAAGCATGGAGTGAGACAATTTGTGAATGAAAAAAAGAGCATTATTGCTCTTTTTCAATTGGTGATTCTGCATTTTTTGGTGCTTCTTCATCCATGATTGCTCCACAGAATGGACAAATCGGCTTTTCAAAATTCACTTTATTTTGGCAATTGGAACATGTGCATTGTGGGAGATATATAAAGCCATTTACAGATTCTTCATCAGCGCGTTTGAAGTGTATCCAGTAAGCATGTACTTTTTGATCTGTCATTTTTATCACCTCTTCTTTTAATATTCTATCATTTTCTCAATGTAAGAGTCTACTTACTTGATTTGTTTGACAACAAATTCTACACAAATAATGTCTGTTTCACATGCATTTCCCGTAACGAGTGTTTGATAAATGAATATGTCGCCACATTCTTGATAGCCTCTTGTATGCATTTCTTGAATGAGTTCTTGTAACTTTGTCATAGAAATGATTTGATTGGAAGGGACTTCAACGATCGTACGGTAAAACATGTGTTCTGGTATGTGTTGATATGTATAATTGTCATTGGGGTGATTTTCTGTGAAGAGTAGTCCTGTGTCTGTAGGATAGGAGGATTGTTGTAAAGTGTCTTGCGAAATGTGGTAGACAGCACGTGCTATGCCTGAATTGACATATGTAATAGATTTTTCGGCTATGTTTTGATTGTTTAGGTAGTATAAGTCTTTGCGTATGCCTGTGTCATAGTTGTTGGGACTTTTGTATGTGTTAATAATGTTCAATAAGTCCTTGGCGTTTTTATAGCGCGCATATGCCCATTCTGCATCAAGCTTGAGTTGTTCGATTTGTTTAGAAAATTCTTTTGTTGTATTTTGATAGTCTTGATCGAGTAAAAGAGATTGAATGGAAGAAAGTGGAATACCTAAAGAATTATATTGCTTGATAAGAATAAGCAGATGTATATCGTGTACTGTGTAGCTTCTATAATTGTTTTCGTGGCGTGTTGGATGAATGAGACCTTTCTTTTCGTAGAAGCGAATCATATCTTTTGAGATGCCTGTTTGTTTACTGATTTCTTGAATATTCATAATAATTTGTGAAAAAATGAACAGAACCATTGACCTTAGAACCGTTCCAACCTTTATGATTATTATACAATACGGGAGGAAAATAGGAATGAAAAAAGTATTGAGTACAGTTCTTTCCGCAGCAATGCTTTTAGGTATGGCTGGCTGCTCTAGCAAGAGCGATGGAAAGTATACTGCAGGTACTTACACTGGAACTGGTAAAGGACATAGTTCCGATGTTAAGGTTACCGCAACATTTTCTGATTCTGCAATTACTAAGGTTGAACTAGATGTAAGTGGAGAAACAGAATCTATCGGTGGTGCTGCTAGTGAAGAATTGCAGAAGCAGATCATGGATAAGCAGTCTAGTGACATTGATGGTGTATCTGGTGCTACAGAAACAACAAACGCTGTAAAGGCTGCATTAGATGATGCAATTGCACAAGCAAGTGGTACAGAAAGCAAAGAAAAAACAGCATTGAAGGATGGCACATATACAGAAACTGCGGCTGGATTTGGTGTAACAGGCATGATGAAGGGTGATGTTACAATCAAGGATAACAAGATCACAGATATCAAGATTACAGAAGAAACAGATTCTGCTACAGGACAGTGGTTTAAAGTTGCTGAAAGTAAATTGATTCCAAGAATCATTGATGCACAAAGCGTTGGTGTAGATTCTATTACAGGTGCTACAACTTCTTCTGGTGCAATTAAAAACATTGTTTCTTCAGCAATTGAAGAAGCTGGTGGTAAGAGCAGTGAATGGATGAACACACCAGAAAAGAGCGATGAAGTCAAGAAGCTTGATGGTTATGATGTCATTGTTGTTGGTCTTGGTGGTTCTGGTATTTTGTCTTATTGTGCTGCAGCAAATTCTGGTGCGAAGGTATTTGGTATTGAAGCAGCTGGTGAAATTGGAGGTAATTCTGCTTCCGTTTATGGTCCAATGGCTTTGAATAGTAAAAACCTAGCTGAAAAGTACAATGATGGTAAAGACTATATTGATGAAGATGATGTGTATAAGACATGGTTAGACTATGTTGGAACAGATGAAAAGGCAGATGTTGTAAAAGAAGCTGTATATGAATCCGGTTCTGCATTAGACTACTACATGGATAACTTTGACTTTAGCTTCGATGGTATGGGAGGCTTGATAGGTTCTTTCGTAGTTCCATCATGGGATAAAGAATGGACAGTATATACAGCTGATGAAGATAATACAAAGTGGTATGCATTTGGTCCAGATCATACATATCAATTCCAAAATGCTTTAGATAAAGCTAAGGACATGAATGATGACAATGATTATATGCTTGAACTTACTGCTGAAGAGCTTTTAACAGATAAGGATGGCAATGTAACAGGTGTCAAGGCTGTTAGTTATGATGGCACAACATATGAAATTTCTGGTAAGTCTGTTATTTTAGCAACAGGTGGTTTCCTTGGAAATGATGATATGTTGAAGGAAGTTTATGGAAGCACTGTAAAGTCTATTGGTGATACAGTCAATGATGGTACAGGTATCAAGATGGGGCAGTCCGTAGGTGGTGCAACTTATGCATTAGGTACATTGCCAATGATCCATGTATCTCAAGTTCCTAATATCATTCGCGATGATTCTTTGACAGCTGATCAAAAAGCAATTCTTTCTGCAATTGCTACTACAACAGATGCAAAGGAAATCGATGAAACAGGTAAGATCTTAGGTACAACAGATGAATCTGGTACAACAAATACAGAATTGACTGTAGGCATTGCATATGCACCTGGTTTCCATTATTACAATGCATATTCTCAAGATGAAATTGATGATATGAAGAAGAATGGTCTTTCTGAGACAACTGCAGCAGTTTCTATCTTTGGTCTAGGTCAAGGTGGAACAGTTCCTGAAGCAGGTACAGCAATCGAAGATCTTGATGATATTATCGATGTTGCTATTGATACAAATAATGCATGGAAGGGCACACCAAAAGAACTTGCTAAGGCTTTGAACATGGATGAAAAGGAATTAACTAAGGCTCTTGGCGATGCAGATACAACATACTATTTGTTTGAATGTGCAGGCTATTCTTATGGAACAGTTGGTTCTTTAGATGTAGATACAAACATGAACGTATTGAAGGAAGATGGTACACCAATTACAAATCTCTTTGCGGTTGGACAAGATTCTGAAGGCGTTTGTAACAAGGAAGGAGAAGCATATTCTCCATGGGGTGGACAAGCACAGTCTTGGACATTCGTTTCCGGTAAGATTGCTGGTGAAGCAGCAGCTAAATTAGCTAAGTAAAATAAAACCTCTATGGTCAATTGACTATAGAGGTTTTTTAGAACTTGTTTTTATTCTTTAAACAAGGCTTACAATGATAGTTGCATTATAGGTGTTATTGCCAGCGCCTATGCTAGCTGTATAAGTGATTGGCACTACAGCTACTTGACAATTTTGACTGTAGGAAATGCTGTTTGTTTTAACAGATACACTGCCTACTGAATACCAACCAGATACGTTAGTAATAGAAGCACTAGTAAAGCCTGTAATGTATTTGCCAGATGCATTGGATTTTTCATACCGATATGTGTAGTTTAATTTAATTCTTGCTTTGTATTTTGCACCATATCTGATCGTTGTAGTATATGAACTGCGTAGAATCTCTCTTGGTGCTTTTTTTACTTCCTTTGTGTGAATAAAAGGGTTTTCTTCGGCATAGGTTGGCGTTAGAGCAATTGAAATAAAACAAATACAGAGTAATGATGTAAGAATGATTTTTAACTTTTTCATATGTTTTCTTCCTATGATCAAGTTAACAGCATACTCTTACAATTTACTTACAAAATTTGTCGAATTACATTTTTTTTCGATATAAGCAAATATAATCAAATAAACTATTTGTGGAATAAACAATACTAAGAAATTTGTATTTTGTATTCCATAAGAAAATAGTATATGCCATTGTGTTCCTGCATTTACAAAATTTGTCATTTCTTTATAGCTTGTGAACCAGATAAAGAATAAGAGAATACAATTTGTGAAAAGGAGTGTAGTAAACATGAAGCCTACGTCTCTAGTCGGATAGATTCTATTGAGTATATCTTTGTTTGCACCTAAACTCTTTAAGATGGTTATTCTTTCTTTTTCATTTAACCAGAAGTGCAATAGATTTTGCGAATAGATCCATAAAGAAACGATGCAGAAGAGAATAAAGAATATTGTAATGCTACAAATATTCATTATAGTTTCATTTTTTTCTTTTTGTTTTTAGATGCGGTTATTTGTAAAAGTTATGCGTTGGTCTTGTGTAATCATAGAAAGAATTTTATCCGTAGATTCATATGAAGCGTTATTTCCATATGCATATACATTGTTGTATAAATGGCTTGTATTCTCAAAAATTTCGTTATATAGGTTTTGTGAAATGAATATTGTTCCATTGGTAATATCTGTATCAACATTATATGTATTTAATTGAGAAATAACTGTTTCACATTGTAAATCAATTGTTTTTTCTCCAATAATGAGCTGTATTGGATCATTTTTTTTTGATATAAACTCGTCACTTGCACATGAAGGCTGGTTTGAATCAATAACCAATCATTACATGATATAATTTTACTACTTGTAGAAAGGCAAGCAATCAAGGAGTTTCATGAGATGATTAGTCATTGATAAGAACTTGGCGGTTCTGGTTAATCATCTCTTGAAACTCTGGACCGCCAACAAAAAATGAATAAATATAAACGTAGGAATCGTTCTTTACGTGTTTTTTCTTGGTATGGTATAAAACCAACACCTGCACAATCCTTAGTTGAAAGCACTGTGGTTGAATGGTATTCTGCAAAACACAGAGAAGCTTCCCAAGAAGAAGTTGCTTTTGTTAATTCTCTTAACATTACTAAATGTCCCTACTGTGATGGAACACATTTCAAAAAGATGGTCATAGAAAAGATGGAGTACAAAAGTATTTTTGTAAAGATTGTAGTCGAAGCTTCAATCCGTTATCAAATACCATATTTGACTCTAAGAAAATACCAATTTCAGAATGGATAGAATATCTTTTACATCTTTTTGAATTTCATTCCATCAAAACAAGTGCAGCAGATAATAGAAATTCAAATACTACTGGACAATATTGGCTTATTAAAGTTTTTGAAGTACTCAAAGGAATACAAGATGATGTTGTACTAGGTGAAAGAATATGGCTTGATGAAACATATTTTTCCAAGAAAAAGAGTGATGAAATATTAAAAGATGAAAAAAGTTAAGAGGTATATCAAGAAACAAAATTGGAGTTGGTGTAGCAACCGATGGGAAGCATTCAATCTTCATTGCCACGAATACTTCTAAACCATCTGAAGCATCTTCATTAAGAACATACGCTTCTCATATCAAAGAAGGATCAACTATTATTCATGATGAAGAGAAGTCACACAACATACTAGTTAAGACACTTCATTTACAAGAAGAAAAATACGCAAGCAGCGAATTAAAAGAACTGTCTGACAAAGATAATCCGCTTCAACCAGTTAATCAGTTGCATGCGTTGATGAAACGATTTATGAGAATGCATGGAAGTCATGAAAGAGAGTATATACAAGATTGGATGAATCTATTTTATTTCATAATGAATGAACCAGATGATAAATATGATAAGGTACTAAAATTCATACAATTAGCAGTATATTCGCCCAAAAGAGTGAAATATCGAGATACAATGTGCAAAAAAGACTATGAATATCATGATTCATAGCCTTCATGTGCAAGTGACGAGTTTTGTAAAAAAATGTGTGTTCTGTTATATTGAGTTGCCAATAAGAAGAGGTAATCATTGTTTTGTTTTGGAGTAGATATGTGTTTCTACGTAATTGTGCCATAATACGTAAGCGTAGTTCTTTTATTGAAAATGGTTTTGTTATATAGTCATCCGCTCCACTTAGAATGCCTTGTTCAAGGGATTCTTCGTCATCTTTGACTGTGATAAAGATAATTGGCATCATGTAGTTTTTACGAATGGTTTTGCATAAATCGAATCCGCTTTCATGATTGAGATTGACATCTAAAAGACAAAGTTGGATATTTTGCGTATTGAGTATAGCAAGGGCTTTTTTATTTGTTGACGCACAATATGCAAGATATTTGTCACTGAGTAAATGTTCTAAGTTTGTGAGAATTGTTGTATCATCATCGACAATGAGAATTTTTTCCATGGTGTTTTTCCTTGTTTTTATTGTACATTTTTCTATTGGAATAAAAAAGATGCGGATTTCCGCATCTGT
>CALBJM010000173.1 GCA_937893225.1 uncultured Erysipelotrichaceae bacterium
CCTTATTCACTTCAAAGTATGGATTTTCTGTTGTCGCACCAATCAATATAATCGTTCCATCTTCCACATATGGTAATAGAAAATCTTGTTGTGCTTTATTAAAACGATGGATTTCATCAATAAACAGGATCGTTTTCTTCTCATATTCTGCATAATTATGCATTGCTTTTTCAACAATGACTTCCATATCTTTTTTTCCAGCAATTGTCGCATTGACTTGTTCAAAATCAGCACTAGTGGAATTTGCGATAACTTTTGCGATTGTCGTTTTTCCAGTTCCTGGAGGACCATATAAAATGATAGAACCAATTTGATCTGCTTGAATTGCTCGATACAATAATTTATCTTTGCCAATAATATGTTTTTGTCCAACGATTTCATCAATTGTTTCAGGACGCATGCGTGCAGCTAATGGTTCTTCTTTTTTTCTATTTTCGCGATTTGCATACTCAAATAAATCTGACATACTTTTATTTTAGCAAATTTCTAAGATATTGTACTTTGTTTTACGAAAAATAGAATAGCAATGGCTTACTTATCATATTGATAATAATTTTGAGAAATGACTTTTTTATCTCTTACCATTTCTTTTCCCAAAGCAATTACATCAGAAATTTCTAGATTTTCATCTAAAAGAACAATATCCGCATCACTGCCTTTCTGAATACAACCTTTCTTAGGATATAACATCAAAGCTTGAGCAACATTTTTTGTGATAATAGAAATCGCAATCTCAATAGATACATGTTCTTCAAGAATCAATTGACGTATCGTATCATACAACATTTTCATTTTACCAACACCCATTCCAGATATAGTAAAGTCATCATTCCAAATTGGAAAAGATCCATTTGCATCAGAAGATAATGTAATTTGCTTTAAAGGAATTGTTTGAAGAGTTTTTGCGATTTGTGCAGGAGTTTCTTCATCTGCGGTAAAATCTATATATCCGCCTCTTTTAGCAAATTCCATTGCAGAAGGAAGCTGATTACCAACATGTGTTGGACGAAATTGTGTTATAGGAATATCTGTTTCATCTAAAATTTCTAAGATCTTTTTATAGCCATCTTTTCCTTTTCCCGTATGCATATGGACGATGCCCGGCTTTTTTGACAAAAGACCAGCTGTACGGCATTCACTTGCAAGTCTTGCCAATTCTTGTTTTGTAGGTGCCGATGAACGATGATCGCTGATTGCAACTTTTACCCCTATGATTTCTTCAACGAATGCAATATCTTTTCCAACGCTACCTGTCAAATTCACTGAAGGTAACGCATATGCACCAGTTAAACAATATGCACTCATCCCTTGTTCTTTCAATGCTTTACATTTAGCTACAAGTGCTTCGATTGACTTAACATGGCTATCCGTACCAAGTAGACCAACTACAGTAGTCACACCATATGCAACACAATCAGAAAGCTGAATTTCTCGAATCAAGCTGGAAAAACCATCTTCTCCACCTCCTCCGATAATATGAACATGTTGATCCAAGAATCCTGGAACAAGATACTTTCCGCTTGCATCTACAACTTTCATATCTGGATATGAAAATGAAATTGAATCTTCAACCGCAATGATCTTGTCATTACATAGAAGAACATCTTTTATTCCTAAATCATTTGGCGCGTAAACATGCGCATGTTGAATCAAAGTAAACATTCTTTTACCTCCATGGCGAATATTATAAACTGTTATAGATGCTTCGTCTAAATCATTGAAAATCATACTTTCTATCAATGATATATTCAAATTGTAATGTCAACTACATTTCCTATACATCGATTGATGATATATAAAAGTTGCCATTTGGGTGCCACACAAATAAAAAGGCTATATTAGCAAAATGGTGAATAATTAGTTTAGTGTACCATTTTC
>CALBJM010000174.1 GCA_937893225.1 uncultured Erysipelotrichaceae bacterium
GGTGGTGCTACTGGACAATCTGGTTGGGTTGAGATCAGGACAATATAAAATTTTATCCTTGATTTTAAGGATGAATTATGTAATCTTAAAATAAGATTACATTTAAGAAAAACGAGGTTGAAAGTTTTTATGACAAAATTCTTTGATGCTGAACGTGTACTATTTCCGCTATTGAATTCGAATAAATTTGTTTCTATGAAAGAATTTATCAGCTACACACGTCGAGTGGAAAGTGCTTCTAGAAATTGTGCTAAGTTTGATATTTCACCAATAGCTATTGAAAACGCTTTAAAACTATATCCAAAAAAAGTTTTATGGAAAAATGGTTGTGGCTTCAGAGTAGAAGACTGTAAAGAGTAAGCAACAAATAAACATTTCAACAAAAAGGCAGATAGTGAATTAAAATTCTATCTACCTTAATCTTTTTAATTGTTTGAGTTAAAATTCAAACTCTTTTAATTCAAGTTCCCACCATTTATCTTTTTCAGGTAGATCACGCAGCTCTTGAATATATTGACATAACTTAATGTAAGTTTCTTCAGAATCAGTGGTTTCTATACCAATAGCTTTTTGCCGTTCATAACGTGATAGACGCCATTCATATTTTTCAATCATCACATCCCGTTCATAACGTTTGTTCTCTTTATACTGCTCAATCGCAGGGTCGGATGTTGTCAGAACAAACTCGCCATTGCAGTGGACATAATCCGAAATCTGGTGTTCGGTATCTTCCTCAACTGTATCAAGAACCATGCATGGAAATTCACCAGTTTCGTTGACTGCAATAATTTTATTGTCTTTAAGTGCTTTAAACATTTATATAGTTCCTTTAATTCAATTCGTGGTTTCTTTCTGCCATTCCTCAAACGTCATCGGATCGGTTTTGAACCAATTTTCTGTTTCAGGATAATCACGCAAATAAACTCTATACGCTTTATACAGCTCACGTTCCTCATCGGTGATAGGGAAATCGGACAGGGCGATATATTTATCCGTATCTTGTAAATACTGGTTTCTGACCTGTCTTACACGAGTCTGCTTTTCTTCATCAGTCGGTTCGGGTGGATTGACAGCTTCCAGATAATCACCTTTATCTTCAATGACTAAGCCGTTCTTGTTGCAATAAACAGCAAGGTCAGCATACTGAGTGTTTGTGTAAGGTTTGTTCAGTTTCATTGTCGTATCTCCTTAATATCCGCAAGCGTACCAGTTAATAGCGTAGCTTGAATTCGCATTCCAAAACCATGTAAACTGAGAGTTGGTACTCTTGGCGTATTGCACCAGTCCTGAGAATGTTCCCGCTGAATCACCAGTAAGCTGGTCACCAGATATCAATATATTGTAGTTCTTGTCACTAAATGGCCTTACAAGACTTGCGATTTTCCAATCTAATGTACCATCTGAAACTACTCGTCCCCCTTGTTCAATCCAACCATCTGAATACACACGATACCATTCAGTACCGTTGTGATACGACTCAACCAAATAACCACGGGAAGCGGCATTCACATCAGTCAGCTTTTCCTCAATCCTTGCAACGTTAATCAAGGACGCATTCTGTAATGTATCACCAACGTAGTAATAGAGGTTATAACCGGAGGGGACGGTCTTATCAACAACCATACCTGATTTTGAGGAATCTGTTGCTATTCCTAATGTTTTAAAAGAATCAAATAAATTCCCGGGACCACTATTATAACCTTCAGTCCCTGTCGCTTTAGTGTAGTTTGCTTCATTTACAAGAAGTGAACCACCATCAGTAACGCTAGAGTGGTACACCATAGATTGCAAACCACCATTATTAGTTCCGTCTGTCAACCCAAGTGTCAATCCATTCCCTTTAACCCCATCAGCAAAAATACCTTCCTGCCCATTCAGCAGCGGTAATCTGAAAGTCTGGTCTGTTGTATTGATAACAAAGTCGTAATCCGTGTATGTAGCAGTCGAAGCGACAAACCCAGACTTGCCAGCATTTACTTGTTCAACCAGCCAGTTATACATACCAGCATAGACAGTGCTGCTATTCCATTGACCCGCAGATTTGAGCCAAGACAGGTTGTTCATATCACCATTATAGTATTGCGACATACCATAGGAATAGACATTGTTGACCTGATAGTTATTGATAGGACGTTCAGCTTCCTCAACACCTGTATTAACGACAATCACATACGGATACTGGATTGCTTCTTGCTGAACAGGGGCGTTGTCTTGATAGGTGGAAGAGGAGAGAGATGCGTCGAAACCCAAAGCGTAACTGCTCTTGTTCTGCCCAACAGGCGCGGCAATCGTCGTCTGTCCTTTCTTGAACGCTCCGCTAATTCTTGTAACATCTGCGTCAAGAAAACCTAAATCGCCCGCGTAACCGACTTCACCCGTTATATTCGGCAAGCTCTCACTCTTAATCCCGCCAATCTGAGCCAAGTCAGTCAACCCTTGTGCATTAACCACACACGGTAATCTGATTGTACCAGCAGTGTCATCAACAACGAACTTGCCGCATTGACCCAGTTTGCTGTTAGTCTTCTCAGCTTGCCAGTTTGTTTCAGTCGTGAACGCATTAGCCATAGTGGTCATGCGAGCCTTGACTGCTGACGTAAATGCAGGGAACTGTGATTGAATAATTACCTGACCATTCAGATACCGACGTTTGTTCTTGGATTCATCAATACCCAAAGGAGCGAAGACGACATCCATAATAGACAAAGACCCAGACTTGTCTTTCACATAATCCACGGTAACAATTGCATTATCAGGGGCATTTTCTGGTGTGTTTGGAGCATAGGCATAAGCACCTGTCGTACCGGATTGAGGAACGCAAGCGGCTACAATTGAACTATAGCCATCCTTGTTTTTCGAATGAATAGTTGTATGAATTTCGCCAGATGTTAATTGTCCACAACCAAACCACCCCATATCTTTTCCGTTTTTATCTTGAACACGAAAAGCATCATTTTGTTGATAAGTTTCAGGGTTTTCGACGGTAATATCAACAGTTGTTGATTTCTTTAAAGGTTCGATTGTAAAAGTTTTTGAGGAAGTAATAGTTTGATTCGTATCAAGAGTAACAAGATTATCTGTTGATACTTCTGTTTTAATATCACCGTTACTTGCAATAATTTTACCATTAACACGAATGCTCATATTCACACCTGTTTGTTTTCAAAATCTTTATAAAAGAACGTGATGAAAGTTTTTTAGAAAGTGATGTAAATAAAGCTTGACAAATATGCGCATTTATTTTAATTTATGTTCATTGGTTTAACAAAAGGAACTCAGAATGACAAAACCTACATTTAATACACCGCGTGATCTGATCGAATATTTGAAAGAAATGTTTTTGAAAGCAACTGATGTTGATGAATTTGCATCTGACTTTTATCAGTTTGCTTTTCAGGATATTGACCATATTTTGGGGGATGTAATCGAGATTGACGATGACGATACATTTCCTGTTTACGGTTCATTGAAACAGGCTAAAGAGTTTGTTGATATGAATAAAGATGGGTTTATCTTTATTGTTAAGGCAAAAAAGAAAAAACCTGTTGCATATATTGTTCGTAATGGCAAATTTGTGAAATTGACGTAACATAGAGAAAAGGGCGGGTAAATTACCTGCCCTTTTTTATTTAGCTTACTATATAGTCATTTGAAAGACAATTAAACTTCATTAAAGATAAATTTTCAATTAAATAAAAAGTTCTATATTGAACAATTAAATTTATTTTAATAGGTTTAGAATGTGTGATTTAATTGAAATCTTTAGACAAGAAATATTTCAAACACTTTTAGAGTCAATGTTTTCCATTGCAGAGCTAAATTCTAAAAAAGAATTATCTGATAAAATAAAATATTGTAAAAAATTTTTGAAAATTGTTGGAAAAGGTACAACTCGTATAAGTTTTTATTTACCAAAAATGAATCATGTTTTAAAATTAGCTTTTAATGAAATTGGTATCAAACAAAATGAATTTGAATGCGATAAAAAGAAAGCTAATTATAAAATTTTTACAAAAATTTATAGGCATGCTGATGATTTTAGTTGGATAGAATGCGAATACGCTAAAGATGTTTCAAGATCAAAATTTAAAGAATTAACAGGAATATCCCATAGTGATTTCGGAAAAATTCTTTATCTTCTTGGAGACATTTATTTTACAAGAAAATATGATAAAGAATTTATTTCGGCTAATTTGAATAAAGATGAGTTAGCTAAATTACACAATAATTATGATGATGTTATCAAGAAAAATAAATTTATTCAAGAATTTTCTAACTATTTATATACTGAAAAACCTGATGCTATGTTTATTGCTGATTTAATTGATAATTCTGCGATTTCTAACTTGGGTGTTGTTAAAAGAAATAATAATGAGTTTTTAGTTGTTAGAGACCATGGTTTGAATAAAAAGATCATGAATATGATAAATGATTTAGATTAAAATAACCCAATATTCTAAACTATCATAAAATTTATGATAGTTTAGAATTGTTTAGAGTTTTACTTTTTAACCCAATTACCAACGACAACATTACCAAATATTGCTTCATCGTTAACTACGAATTTAGAATCTTTTAAGTAAATTGTGCCGTCAAGGTTTTCACTATTATAGCCAATATTTGCACCGAAGACAAATCCATTTTTAGTCAACCCATAACGGCTACTTGTATAGACAGCATCTCCAAATGGAACGTTGTTAATTGAATAATTATTATCTTCAACTGCATACAGTTTCAAGTTTAATCTATCCTCGACAATTTTTAACCAATATGTTTTATTGGCTTCCAATGTAAAATTGCTTGTTTTAGAGCCATTTAAATATCCACCAAACTTTCCACGAGTTTCTCCAATCCACCAAACATTTGTACTTGAACAAAAAACAGCTGCTGACGAACTGACGTCATTAAATTTAACTTTTGTTATGATCTCTAAATTATCAGATTCTTTCAAATCATAATTAAGTTTAAGATAGCTTTCAGACGCTTTTGATCCATTGAACTGGTATGTTGATATATCGTAGGTTGCATCTGTTCCTACCAAAGTTACATCAAAAGGTTCATAACCATCGACTTCTGAATAACTATACACTTTATGTTCAGGAACATTGGTTTGACCTAAATATGTTACGACACTGTTTTCAATTGTCGGTGATTCTTCTTTCGTTAAAATAATAGCAGTGTCTTGATTGTCTTTTTCAACGCTAAACATATTTAATGTATCAGCAACACCTGTATCAGTATAATTGTACAAACAACCGTTTAAGCTATATTTAACCAATGTTTGTTGATTATATGCAAAAAATAAATCATCATTAACAACGATTTTAGTATTTGCTAAATCAATGCTTCCTTTACAATATTCGCCAGTTGAATTCTTATTATATCCTATATCAAAAGAATTTCCTGTAAATATATTATCAGTTGATTGCCAACATTGGGACCATGAAGATATTTCAGGCAAATTTTCTAAAGTATAAGAATTATCTTCAAGCATATATCCGGTTAAATTTGTCCCGTCCCATATCACTTTAAACCAGTGCCATTTATTCAATTCGACTTCTGGCGCGGAAGACTCCCAAGTCCAGCTCCCGTGATAATACCCAAATTTAAATCCGCTATTATTACGAATGATAATAGTTCCGTCATTGCCAGAATTTCTTCCAAACAATGTTGAGTGAGACCCATTTTCTGTAAACATTGCTTTTGTCACAATTTCCATTGATGTCATATCTGAAGGAAACTTTTTGTTCAATGTTAATTTGTTTTTACTACTATTAAATCCGGAATAAACACCTTCAGATTCAGTACAACCATTATTAATTAAATAGTAATTGTTTTTATATTCACAGATGCTTTTATAGTTTTTACCAACATTCATAAACACATTTTTTGTGTCATCAATAAAATGCCAATTCGGCAATGTATGTTCTTTTGTAGAAACAATTAATGGGTAATTGTCTGTTTCAGTTAAGGATGTTTCAAGTCCTTCAAATTTCTTCATGTCTAAAACAATATTGCTTGAATCGACAATAGTTTGAGTTGATCTGTAATCATAATAACCACGTGATTTAGCTTTCACAATAAACGGATAATTACTATAAACGTTTTTAACTAATTCTGACATTATTGAATTCCCCCAACGATTTCGATTTCAGCATTGATATTTGTTGTCACTGTTGCAGTAGCTTCTTTCATTTTATAAGCTTTAACTTTTGTCATTGCACCTGTTTCAGCTGTTTGTTGAACTATACCTTGTACACTTGTTGAATTGCATAAATCAGAGTCAACAATCTCAAATTGTGAACGATCTTCTAAAGACTGTACAATAACATAATTAAAATCGCCATCGTTTTTTTGTAATGAATAAACGACTTTTGAACCTGTTGCATCAAAAGTGAATGGAATAGCATCTGATGTGAAAGAGTATTTATCGTTGTTAAATGCATCAGGTTTTGATAATTTAATTTCGCTAAAAATTGGCAGATTATTGTTATCACAACCAACGTATTGCAAAATTAGGTATTTGTCTTTTTGCTGATATTTTATTGATAAAATTTGATTGAAACGATTAAAAAAGAACAAATAATATAGATTAGCAAATTTGTTTTGCATTTGTAATTTGCCTGATTCTAAATCTGATAGTTCCGTAAAAGAGTTAATAGAATCACGTCTAATGCAACGTAATCTTTCATAAGAAGAGTTTGTACTTTTACAAATAATAAATTTGTGATCGTTTGTTATAGCAACAGGTCGAATATTAATTTCTTGCAGCTTGGATACATTAATGTTTTCTTTTGTAACTGTATCAGTATTTTCATCAATTATAGCGACAATATTTGCTTTAAAATCATAAACATATAATTTATCATTTTCATACAATGCAATACATTGAGCTTTATAGTCAGCGTAAGACCAATCAACGTCTTCAATTAACCACTGTTTTAGATTCTTTCCTGTTTCAAGGTCTTTTTTAATGACATAATTTTTATTGTCTGATTGCAAGACGTAAATGTCTTCACCTATATATCCACCTCCAACATAATAATGAATATATTCTTTCCAATATTTTAAATCGCAACGGTATTCTTCCGAAGTATTGGATCCAGAAGTATATCTTAAATTACATGTCAACAATTCACCATTTGGTCCAAACGCCAAATCACGCAAATTCAAATTAGATGTAACAGTAGAAAAATCTTTTGCTTTTAAACCTTCTAACTTAACGTATGATAACTGTTGCGTAGCATTTGGTGCATAAACAAAATTTCCATCTGCGGATAAAATTCTAGGATACGAAGTTTTAATAACAGCAGAATCCGAAATACAGAATCCTTCACCACTTAAAACATTAACATGATTCAAAAAGACTTTATCTCCAATATTTACTTTGTTAGATGAATTGTTCAAAACATTATTGAATGTTGAAGTTTCAAGGTCACTTCCGCCACTTCCAGAGATTTTTTGAATATGTTTTGAATATTCTTCAAAATTGCTATCGTCAGCAATTGTAACACCTTTTTCTTCAATTGCATCACGAATATCTTTTTTAACATCTAGAAGTTTCTTAATGCTTAAATCAATCATTTATGCACCTTTTTAACTAATTTAGTAACACTATTAATTTTTTAGAACCAATTTAAATAGCAACCCGTACAAGTTTAAGTTTGAACAAATATGTTGCAATAAAACAAGCTTTATGTTATAGTTTATTTCGCGTTCAAACAATTAACAGTTAGAAAACTAAATGATTAAAATTTTTATCTCAATAAAGACAACCGGCACTATTCCATGGAAACATGGGATAACTGAAATAGCAATGCTTGCAGTAAAAGATGGTCGTGCAATAGATCAAATGTTTACTAAAATGAATCCTGGTGAAGTTGAGTTCGATTCAAAAGCGCTAGAAATTAACAATGAAAAGCAAGAAACAATTCAACAATATATTCCGCAAGAATTTGCATTTAACCATATTGAAAAGTTTTTGAATAAACACACTGTACCTGATGAAAAGTTTATGATTGTTGCGTATAATGCATCATTTGTTTATGACTTTTTATTGAATATGTTTAAAAAACATGGAACAGTTGTTGATGAATCAGGAAACAAACATAATCGATTTTTTGATTACTTCTATTCACCTGCGTTAGATGTAATGCAAATGGCAAACATTTTATTGCTAGACATTCGCCCAACCATTCCTGATTTCAAATTTAATACAATTTGTACAGCATTTGAACTTCCTACACCTTTAGATAATTCTTGCTTTAAGCAAGTACGTTTATTGTTTATGCTATACAATAAATTGTCGACAAGTTAATGAAAATTTTGTTTAAATTTTGTCAAATTAAATAATTACGTTTAATTGTAGTTTGTTGTCAACAGTTGCATTGAATTCTTTAGCCATACATTAAGTCTGTAAAAGCAGCAATGTCTAATTAATGTTCTTGAAAAAGTCCGTGCAACTATGAACAAGGTGAAATCCCATGTCTAAATCAGCACTCCCTAAAGCATTCCAGTTACGAGAAACCTTTTGTGGTGAAAGATTCTTGATAACTAAAGTTTCAGAAGAGTTTTGTTTTTACCTATATAGCAATGGGTTAACTTGCATGTGTAGAAAAAACGAAATGATAGAGCCGGTTGTAAAACAATTTCCAGATTTTATTTCAGCGATAAAGTCACCAGAGTTTAAATTAGCAATATAAAAGAAAAGCGGGTAGTAACAAAACTACCCGCTGAAATTTTTCCAATTAATTCTTTTTAGTTCGCTTTTTCTTAAGTCCTAGACTTTCCAAAAGTTCAGAAGTTTTTTCATGAGCTTGCTTAAACAATCGACTCAATTCCATTACATTCAACGTTTTCATTGCTTGCAAATAGTTAATCTTTTCTTCATTTGTAAACAAATTGGAATAGCAACATGTCTTAACAATACAATTCTTTACACGATCAAAAGTGAATAAATTATCAACAATCTTAAATGTCAAACTTTTCCTTTTAATGATGCCGTATGATGACATTGTTTTAATTAATTCTACAATGAATTTGTAGTTATCACTATCATCAATGCTTTTAGATTCATCTTTTTCATACAGTATATCAAACAAAATTAAAGATGTAATTGATTTGTTTTCATACATCTTGCAAGCTTGATAAACAGCTTTTGACAATTGAAACAATTCATTATCATCTTTAGAATTTTCTTTATTACTAAACTGTTGAAAGGTGTTGCTGTCTTCAAGTAATTCAGGAAACACCTCACAACATTTACATGTTTCATTATGAACAGTAATAGAAGGCTGTTCACATGTGCATGTAATTTCATAAGGTGCTATAACAGGATCCTTAAATTCTTTCAAACATTCTTTTGGTTTGTTTTCATTTACAGGAACATGAATATCATTTAAATCTGTATTGTCTAATACAAATTTAGCTACACTAGCACCATATGTGTTTGTTCCATAAACTTGCAAGTACCAAAACAAACGTTCATCAGACAATACTTTTTTTGTTGTATTATAGTATTGTAAAACAAAATCACTTGCAGAAAGATTATTGTGTGATCGTGCGAATTCACGAAATTCAATTTCATCTTGCTTTTTACAATCTTCTTCAAACTGCAAACATTTTTCAACTTGATGTTTAATGTTAGAAGGAAGTAATTCCAAATCTTTTTTTGTTACCATTTAGAAACCTATTAGTTTGTTATTTTTGTATATTAAGTTTAGCAAATTTAAAAGAAATTGGCAAGGTAAAATTTACAAACCAATGGTAAAATTTTTTATTTACCAAGTCTTAAAAGCAAAAGCCGTTTGTGTTTTAAATTGCTAATCCGTACAAGTTGTCATGCTGTTTTAAAAATAAAATACCCAAGTGTACCGTTTGTTGTACCTGTTTGGTTACCTTTACCATGACCACCGTAAACAGATGCGCCAGGGGAGTCATTTACACCAGAGTTGCCATTTTTAGTTATAGATGTGTCTACGGTTACACCAGACCCAAATGCATATGTTCCACCTGCACATGGCGTTCTTGTTGGTGAAGTATGAATATGTGCAATTGCACCGCCACCACCGTTCGCTGTTGCTATAGAATTTCCAGGAATTGAAACTGACGATGCACCACCTGCTTTTGCCGGATAGTTTCCGACAGAGTACCCAGAGTTATTTGCACCTAATGCACCTACAACATAAGTGACAATAGTGCCTTTTGCTAATTTAATTGTTCCAGCTGCACATGCGCCAGAACCACCAGCAGCATTACAATTTGTATAGTGCCCAGAACCGCCCAATGCACTACCGCCACAAGCGCCGACTGCAATAAAATAATAGTTTTGTGTTTTAGGAATTGTTAATGTATATGTTCCTGGCGTTGATGTTTCAACTAAAATTTGGCCAGCAGGTAACTTATTTTCATATATAATTGTTGAACCTTTGCAGATCTTTTCAATTGTTTTCAAACCTTCACATATTATATTTTGCTTGATTTTACCTTTATAAATTGACATAACACTAAACACAAATAACAATTAAACTATAATTATAGAACAAAGTTTCGTACGACTTAATATTTGTAAAAATAAGATTTGAGTCGTACGACTACATGTTCTTCCTTTTAGTTGTAATTTTATGCAACTAAATATTTAGTTACTAGAAAGTGTTTCATATGATTGTTTATGACGGAAAAGAAATGCCATTGATTACATTAGGCGATAAAACTATTTCTCAAATTTATCAAGGTTCAACGTTACTTTATCAAAAAGCATTACCAACAGGTACAATTCTGTTTGAAAAATATGGAACAAACGGCGGTGGTGGCGGCACAAAATATGAATTAATTCTGCCAACAGCTCAAATGATAGAGATTGTAATTGTTGGTGGGGGTTCACCAGTTGTAGGTGCTGCAATCGATTTATAAAGGAATTATTGAATGATTAACGTTGGAAACTTTTTAAATAACAACATCAAAAAACATAATAGAAACAACCGTTTAAACAAACATAGTGATAAACGTTATAAGGTTTATTGGTCACGTTCGACAGCAAGTGGTTCAGGTTGTGGAGTTATCAGGATTAAACCAAAAACTGTTGGGCAGAAATTATATATTTTTGTTGGTAACGGCGGTGATAATACAAATTTCGGTAATGGATCTTTACCAGCGCCGACACATGAAGGCGCTGCTTCAGGAGTAGGAACTCTACCAGACTATTCTTCAAATATATTTATAGCACCTCAAGGAAATCTACAACAAGTTGGTTCTGCTTTTAATTCCGGTAAAGTTGGGGATGGAACAAAAGCTGTTGGTTATTCAACAGGTGGTTTCGATACGTCTTTATGGACAGATTTTCAAATAATTAGTAACAACACACCGGCGAATGGCCATTGGTTTGCTATTTATGATTCATGGGTTGCACCAGGCTCAACCAGAACAGTTTCGACATTCGACAATACTCAAACAGGTCCGGGTGCTTCAGGATATAATAATGCTGGTCAAAACAGTGCATCATATCCAGCACTAGGTGGATACGTAAAAGTTACAGCAATATAAAAAGCGGGGTTTTAAACCCCGCTTTTGCTGTTTTAGTCGAGATGTAATTCCGGATCTAAATATGTATAGCCAATGCTATCATACCAATGGAAATGAACCTTAACTTCAATATCGTCAGTTGTTTGGACATCGACAGGCAATACAGCTTTTAGAGGTTTCACGCCAGAATCGCCTTCCCAAACTGAAGTATCCTGTTCAACTGAACCTTGAACAATTGAGTTATACACTTTAACTGAACCATCTGTTTGAGGAACAAAAGCTTCCAGCCAAATTTTGGAACCAATACCTGCAAAAGAAGTATAAGAATTAGATGAACCAAAATACGCTGTAATTGTTTTTGCACCCGTTTCAGACGGGGTCAAAATAAAGCCAGTGCAAGGATTGCAACCTAATGTCAATTCGTTGTTTGTATCATTGACGGTTGTTTCCATCTTAAAAGATGCTTTAGCAGTAGTACCAGCTCTTGTAACACCCCATGATTTAGCTGAAGCTGAAAGGTTACGGGCAATAAACAAACCATTGTAATCATTAGCAACCCATGAAGTTTCACGAGCATTACTATTTTTGTTCGTTGACATTGATAGATTGAACGGTAATGCATTACAATGATTAATGAAAACATTGTTTGTTGCACCATATTCAAGATTGTAAAATACGATCTGTTCTATTGAAGAGTCATACGGATATGTTGCATCATCTTTAACAACTTCAAGTGTATCAATTGATACAGTACTGCAGCATGCAGCGCTAGACATATCAATAACCCTATAGTTACCCTTTGGGTTGATTACTTTGTTAGCTTTAAAGTAATTTTGACTATAAAGATAAATCAATCCACGAATTATATTCGCTTCAATACAAGCACCTGTTGAATACAATGCGGCGCCATAACCTCTTAAAACAGAAATGTTTGTAGCTTTACAAATGGTTGGTGTATAAATAGGTGTAGATTGCTTTGAACCCGTGCTGCCCATTACAGAATCACATAAAATTGCTAAACTTCCAAAATCGTTGTTATTATTATCATTATAACCTACTTTTGAAGATGTATTATATTTTATAGAAATATTGTCAATCTTATTATTTGGGCTTCTTGAATACTTACAACTAATTAATAAGTCTTTATATAAACCAAAGTATGGTGAATTAGAAAAATCTAAATCAAAGTTTGTAATTGAATAGTGAGTTAAGTTTTCAAAATCAAATAAAATTGAACCTTGGACACACGAAGCAACATTGTCTTTCATTTGTTTATAATTCACTTTTGTATTATCAACTATAAAATTAGTTGTATAATCATTTTCAGGCATGAAAAAACATATTGAAAAGTGTGGACAGTAAATGTTGCCATAATCAATCATATTGAAAACATTGTTAGACATATTTACATTACGACAAACGTTTCCATATAAATATGAACAACAAACATGTGATGCACTTGAAGCAGCATTAGATTTACTGCAAATATTAAATATATTATTGCAAATGTTTATATTTTGTGTTCCTTCCACAGTCAACAAACAGGAACGATAAGTGCCGTTTAAACTGTTATAATCTGAAGCAGCGTTAAAAACACAATTTGAGATGGAAACTGCCTGTGTATCGCTTGCATGTAGAAAATAGGCACGATTTTTATTGTTTGGTGCAGAATGACTACTTAACCATGCGTCATCATCAAAATTATCGCCTAAAAACCCAAATTTGCAATTGTCAAATTTGGTGCAAGCATCAGCGTTTGTCACGTCAAAGGCAAATTCTTTAACATTGTCGTTAGACAAATCGCTTTCATCTCTGAACAAATAACAACGATTGACAATAAAATCATTGACGGCTGTTAGAGTAACAGCTGGTTGGTTGGCCGTTGTGTTGTTGACACGACACATTGCATAGTCAAAATTGTCTTTACCCCAAGCATCTTTTTCCAACTGATTCATATACTTGTACAATAAATCTGTTTCTTTAGGCATACCACAAATCATCAAATTTTTAAAATCGTAAGTTCCGTTAGGAATTTGTGGTAAAGTATTAGGACTTTCATTTGTACGTCTAATGACATAACAAGTATTGTCAGCCAATGTTGTTGGAAAATCAAACAATGCATTTTCTGGTGTTGACCCGTCACCGGCAACAGTTTTAGATGGGTCGATAAAGATTTGATTATATTCTACGTTGTTATAAATAATTGTAGACATTTGTAAATTCCTTAAAATTAAACGTCAGTTGAGAATTGAAAGTCATCTAAAGTTTTATTTGGCCCCCAAACTTGCTCTGTACATGTTGGTTGAGCCTTAATAAAACTATAATCTATGGAAGAAACTTGTTTTTCAACCACATACGATTTATCGACAGTTTCTAAACCACGATAACCCCAAACTTGATCACCTATTTTAAGTAAGGGTTTTTCAATTGTTAGAATATCTTTTATGTTGAAAGAAAAATAAATTTCACCCATTACAGAAGAAACGCCACCTCCGAACACAAAGTTTTTGGGTTCAATAGGCACTTTAAAAAAGTTAAAGTATGGTTTTTCCTCTTTTGATGCTGTTTCGATTTCTCTAATCTTCAAAGGATATTCATTGAAGTAGAGATCTTTATCGATTTCAACACCTTTCTTTTTTATTTCATTATAAATTAGTTTTTTGATTTCTTGAATTTCATCAAGATAGTAATGGACACCCATTGTTTGTTTCCTTAATTTTTATTTAACAAACAGATTAGATAAACAAGTTTCGTACAACTTATTTTAGAACAAATCAAAGTTGCAAAACAAATATATTTTTGTTTTGCAACTTTTAAGAAGTAAATCCAACAATGACTATCTGTTTACGAATCTAATTATAGCACAAAATTTAACGTTCTTAATTTAAACAAATAAAAGACAGGTACAACTTAATGAAAACGTTTACTGAATTGTTTTTGCAATTAATGAAAGAAAGCTATGAGCAGCCTTTAGAAGAAAAGCACATGAAATATGCTAAAGAAGATTTTAGCTATATTTCTCAATATGTTAAAGGTGATGAATGGAATAAAGATGATTTGAAGGAATTCTCATTCCATGCTGAAAACGATGTCGAAAATAAAGGCGTGTTTAGTTTTGTCAGGATGCGAGTGTTTTTTGATAAAACACATTTAGTTATACTTTCAGTCAATCAATTAAGTTATGATTCAACACAACAATCGAGGATCGTTTGTGGTTGTGCAATGTCAACAATAAACGAAGAAGACTATAATAAAATCAATGAAACTTTACTTCGTTTAGATCATCTCGATGCTTTTGGAATATATTCTGAATTGAGAAACTATCTTTTAAAGAATTGTTCATTTGTTTGTGTAAAAGACATGTTCAAACCTTTTATTGAAGATAACTCAATTAAATTTAAAGATGATTTAAAATTTGCAATCGTTCCAAACAATATTGAAGGTCTTGATTGGTTTGATAAACAACTATATCGAACAACAGACCAACAACAAAGAATGGTCAACATCAATAAAGCAACTGTTTAGTAGTAAAGGCTGGAAATTTTAATTCCAGCCTTTGTTTTTAATTGCCAATATCTATTTCAAGAATATTGTCTATTTGTTGTATCCTATCTATAAACTTTTCTTGATGTGCAAGGAAAGGACAGGCTCGAAAAGTTACAGGTGTATAATCACCTGGGACAATTGCCCCGTGCTCATAATCTACATCATTTAACCCTTCTAAACGTTTTTTATAGTCACATAAATTATAAACGTATGGCGCTCGACTTGAATCAATTAAGTCTTTATCAAATGTTGTAAATTTAGCAAAATGCTGCCTCATAATTACATTTAATTGATAGAGTTTGTCTCTATTTCTTAATAAAATTGACATGCAATCGTTAAAATCTTTCAACCAATTTCCTGCTTTATAAGAAAAGTCTGATTTACCAAATAACATACCCATATCATAATTTGGAATCAAAGCATGTGAAGTACCTACTACATAATCATAAATAGAGTAGTCACGCGGCAATAGAAATAGTTCTTGAACAGCATCCAATACAGTAACAAACTGTTTATTGTTTTCTTTTAAAATTTGTTGCAACCATTCAATAATACAATTGTTTAAATAATGTGTATCACCAACGCTTAAAGCAATCATATAAATGAATACCTTTTTAAAAGGTTTGATTTCTTTTATAATGTCTATATCTTTACGAATCTCACCTCGACAAACAAAATGAATTAAATTCTTGCATTTCTTAAAATTATTTTTAACAGAATGATGTTCACTACCTGTAGTAATAACTAAAGTATCATCGTCAACATATTTATCAAACAATTTATTTATAATGTTTGTAGCACACGCATCCACTGATAATTCTTTATGCGTAAAGCTATTGAATGGAAGCATAGACAAAGTTCTATTTTTTTCTTCTTCAAAATTATCTTCAACAATTTGTTCAGAATCTCGTATGCTAGTCAATTTAGCAAGCTCTTCTTTTGAGTAGTCGAAACTATTCAACCAATTAGCAATTAATTGCATTATAAATTCCCATCAACAATAAATTTTGTTGTTTGAAAAAGATTGTTAAAATTGTTTTTATCTACAACAGACCAACAACCTCTAAACAGTACGCCAACATTATCAATATTATCTCTTACAGTGTCTTCTTCCTGCATTTGATTAAATTCACCATTGTTAGTCTTAATAAAAAACAGATGACTAATGCCAAAATCAAAATGAAATTGGGTATTGCGAGTATTGCCAAATTCCATACTCATATAGGTGTTAAATTGATAAAGATACTCTTTCCGCTTCAATAACCAATTCAGCATTGTAACAAAAGGTTGAGCAATTGCTAAATGTTTCCCAATTGAATTATCTTTTGATAGTAATAATCCAACATTGTATTCTGGAATTAAAGCATGGGCTGTACCGATAACATAATCGAATTTATTATAATCACGATACAACAAAAACAATTCTTGAACTGCATCAATAACTGTAATTACTTCTTTTCCTGACGCTTTCGCACGTTCAATGATTGATTCAAATTCTTGATCATATACAATATGACCTGTTGCACACATTGTACCAATCATATAGACAAAAACACGTTTATATTTTTTGTCTACTGTAAACTGCTGCAATGTTTCTTTATCAAAAGCCTTAACAACATTTTTACATTTCTTTAGAATTTCTTGAACTTTTGGATGTTCGCTATTTGTTGTCAAAACTAAAGTTTCATCATCAACATATTTTGCAAACAATTTTTTAATTAAATCTGTTGCTGTAGTAGAAAATGTGAAATGATAATCATCATTAATTTGACAAGGTAAAAACTTTTTTAAAGTTTCGTCTACAGATACATAATCACGTTCAGACATCAGTTCTTTTGCATTATAACTCTTTAATGCTTCTTTATAATATGCAAATTCAGCACTGTTAAACGCTACTTTTTCTAGAATAGATTCAATCATTTAGCATTTCCTTAATCATTTCTTTATCACAAACTGCACACTCTTCGCTATCTAAATAGATTTGATATTGTGAACTATGACCACATTTATTAACAACATTGTCGGCAATTTGTTTATCATAAAATTCTTGCTGTGTTTCCTTTACACGATGGGAACAGTGCATTTCACCTTCTTCAAATCTATACAAATAATCGCTGCGATATTTCATATTGAACAATTTATCATACATAAATTCAGGTTCATTCATTCTAAATTTATATAGAAATTCAATAAATTTGTCACGTGTTGGAAAGAAGTTTGGAATAATTTGATTCGTTTCTTCTTTTGTATATTGTGACTTTTCATTACGGTCAATAGGGCAAGCAGGTTTCAAGAAAACAGCAGCCTGATATTTGTTAGCAATCTCCCATAAATCTAAAGTACCTTCAAGATATTTATCAATAAAATCACCTGTTAGAATAGATGTGATATTGATTTTAATATCTTTATATGTATCACGCAGCTTTTGCATATTGTCGAGCCATGTTTGTTTCATTTTAGGTGTATGGAATCTTCCAATTGTATCATAGGATGTCAACACCCAAACTTTTGATATATCATTGAATTTCTTCAACACTTCATACATATCTTTTTGGTCGCCAATGGTTAAAGTTGCACATGTCCAGACTTCATTAATTTTACCGTCATTCAACAATTTAGCAGCAACATCCATCATTTCCATAAATTTGGATTTGACTTCAGGATTAGCCAATTGTCCTTGATAAAATTCACCACCAATAAATGCTACTTTATTAAACTTTTTGCAAAAATCAGGTTCATTCATGCTGTCAATGATTTTATTCATTTGCCTGATTTTAATTTCATCTAAAGTTTTGATGTTATTTGTACTTAAATAACAAAAGACACATTTAGAATTGCATTCAGTCCAAACTTCAAATTGGCATTCCTGTCTATTGTTCATTTCAGTATTCATGAATTAATATCCGCTTCTAGTAATTCCAAATCACACAACATACAGTCATTACTATCAGAATAGCATTTATACAAAACAGAATGTCCGCATTCACTTAACTCTTCTTTACCATCAGATAAAGTTGGTTGTTGATCAAGGTGTTTTAATCCTTTAGATGTTCTGTCAAGGAACCCTGTATATTTAAAAGTTCCGGAATTTTTTGTACTATACAAAAAATTATAATACGTATCAAGACAATTTTCTCTTAAGTAATCGACAAACCAAAACAGATCTTCACGTTTAAAGAAAAAATCTGGGAGTTTATTTCCTGTCTGAACAGGGTGCGGGTACAACAATGACAACACACAACCAGGAATTTCTTTTTCAACAAATTCGGCTACATTAAATTCACCTGATTTACATAAATTAATCAAATGTTGTGTAACAATCATCTGAACACCAACACGATAGTTGTATCGGTCATGAAATTTGTTAATATTTTCTAAAGCAAGTTTTCTTCTTTCTTCAGAATGATATCTGTATTTCAAATCGTATGAAAAGTTAATATCAACCTTTTCAATACCTGCACGGTTTTTAATTTCATCAATTACACGAAAAAGAAACGTTGGATCATACAAGCCATTTGTAACGGATGAATATCGACAGAATTCATTATCAACTTTTAACAGAATATTATCAATGATATCATTAATTAACAGCATGAATTCATCTTGCACTTCTTTATCTGTAATGAAATACAATTCACCACCTAATAAAGAAATTCCGTATGAAAATTCATTTTGCCAATCAACATGCTTGATGTTTTCGCGAATCCTACGAATATTAGCAACCTGCTCTTTTTTCGTATAGTGATGATGGTCACGAATTAAACAGAAATCACAATGATTGCTGCAATTAGACCACATCGAATATTGCACCATTTTTCCCATTAAACACTACCTAAAAATGCATTAACATCTTCAACCATTGACTCTTTTGAATCACAATAACCATTCTCATATGTCACATTATACAAACCTAAAGTTGGACAAATGTATTGAGATCGACGACCTTCTAATTTTCGCCACTGTCCTTTTAAATGACAATATAACGTATCAGAACGAATGCGCATTGATAAGAATTTTGTTAAATCAATCCAATGGTTATCAATTGCTGTATATTGAATAAAGTTTAAGAAATCTTCACGTTTTGGGAAGAAGTCTTTAACTTCCTTCTCACACTCTTTTTTATCATAAAAATAAAACCCTGAAGATGGTTCAATATAATCAATACGTGTGTTGTATTTTTCACAGAACTCTTCAATATTAAATGTTCCCTTCATTACAGCGTCAATAAATGCTTGCGTCACAATAATCTCTGTATGAATCATTGTGTTATAATCTTTTGACAATTCAACCATATTGGTTTGCCACAACTGTAATGCTTTTTCATTATGAAACCGATACTTCAAATCATATGAAGTACACAACAATGTGATATCTAATAAATTTAATTCTTTTAAGTAGTCAAGAAACGGTCTCAACAATCTGTTCGAATCAAAAATCAGATTAGTTGTAATATAAATACGGTCAAGCTTTCCGCGCTCTCGTTTGTCTTTTAAAATATCAAATAATTTGTAAAAAGCCTTTTTCACAGATTCATCTTCAATCTGATTATCAAAAAACTCACCACCAATGAAACCAATTTCATTATAGAAATCAGATTCTTCCAAATCCAACAATCTTTCTTTAACAAAATTGATTGATGAAATTTTCTTTTCATTTGATAACAATTTGTGACCACGATAAAAACAAAATTCACAATTATTATTGCAATCTTTCCATAAATTAAATTGTAGAAAACGATGTTCACCACAATCTACTACATTTGTGTTTACTTTAGTCATAGATCAAAAACTCTCTTTAAATCACAAACAAAACATGCTTCATGGTCATCGCTATATTTCTTAAAGTTTACAGAATGGCCACATTCTGAATCATCACAACTGCACAATTTTAAATTATCTGGATAGCAAGCATACAGATACCTTTTATGTCTCAAATCCATATTATCTACGTATTGTCTGATATATTCAGGGTGCTGTTCATTAATCTTCCTTAAAGCTTCAAATATCGTTTCTCTATCAGCACACAACTCTTTATTCAACACAATGTATGGAATTAGATTTGTATTAACATTAAACGATTCCATGAAATGAAAGATGTCAAACTTTTCATTGATAACACTTTCACAAAACTGTTTTGTTAAGATGATGTTAACAACAGTTCGAAGATTAGGAAAATCATCTTTTAACAACAATAGGTTTGACAATACTAATGAACGTGCCTGTTTCGTTTTAAACCTTCCGGCAATATCAAAAGATGTTGTGAACTTTAATCTGTCAAACAGACTATTTGCATCGAACATTTTTAAAACAGGTTTCAACATTGTTGAATATGTTTGATCGTAAATCAAATTCGTATTCAAATACAGAATATCAATGTCGTCAGACAACATTTTTTCAATAATCTGTTCAAAAAAAGGAAGCATGAACCCGCGATCACGATCAAATAGTTCACCGCCAACAACGAGTACATGACTTCCTTTTATATATTCATCTGAATTAAGAAACCTTAACACATTGTCAAGAATTTGTTCTTGTTCCTCTAATGAAAACAATCTTGGATTCTTCCGTTGAAAACAAAACTTACAATTGTTATTGCAATTATCCCAAAGAAGAAATTCCGTGATTGGTTTGATATCCATTAGATTGTATCCAAAAATAGTAAAAAGTCACTTAACCCATCAAAAGTTTCAAACTGTTTGCCTTTAGCTTCTGTCAAATATTCGACTTCAATTTTAGTATCTTTCGGATACTTTGAGCAAACCTTTGTTAAAACTTCTTTCTGTTTTGCATTATATCTTTTTGGAATGTATATGTCAAGGACTTTCATTACATATGTAACATTAATACAATGAATGACATTGCAGACTTCTTGACGATCAGATAAATTAATGGTTTTGTCTGTAACTAAATGCGAATACATTTCATCATGAGGTTCTTCGCAAGGCAATGCAACAGCTTCTTCAGTGATAATCCAACCATTGTTTGGCAATTCACCTTCAGATGCCACAGAAATATCTTCAAGATTCTGGCCTTCAATACCTAACTGTTTTAAGTATGCATAAAGGTCTTGCAACTTTTCTAAAAGCTCATTTTCACCATTACGTGTATTGGCATAATCAAAAGCTTCTTGCGGATCATCTTTATATTTAAACTGAACAGTATGTCCATTTTCTTTACATGTTTTGCAATAAACTACTTTATATTCATCGTTATATGTTAATTCACTTCCACAAAAAGGACAAAAGTTATTTCCCAATTTCAGATTAAACTTTTTCATAAAAACTACCTCTACTTTACAATCTTAAATGTATATATAGCTGGGTATGCACGAATACGATTACGAATTGCGGTTACATACTCTTCAATAATTTTAGTGACAGGGTTTTCTCTTACGATATCATCAGACAGTTCAGATGCATTGTGTACACGCACAGATTCGTTAGAAGGTATATAAACAACCCATTTATTGCCTGTATATATGCTAGTTGCGAAAAAAATATTGCTTTTAGCAAATTCTACAATATTTTCTAACAAATAAAATATACCGTTAACAGTACATTTTGCATTCAAATTTAAACCTAATTTTGCAATAAATGCATTATAATCATTTGTTAAATTTGCAGCGGTTTGTTGCGGAACCGCATTGCCTGTCAATGAATAATTTGAAATAGGTACGTATTCTACCCTACCGCCAGAGCCTGGAGCAGTATATGTATGAGGTACCTTTACATTGACAGAAAAACCTGCTTTAAAACAAGCGTCAATGTTGCCATAATTATTGATATTAGCACACATTGCTATCAACTTATTTAGCATTGTTGTTGTGATGTTGCTATATGTAATATCCATATTGCACCTATTAAATCATCATATAGACAATGTATGAAGAAGATGAACTACAACAACTTGAACTGCTCGAACAACTGCAAGATGAACTTGATGAAGATGATGAAGATGAACATGCATAATTAATCAATGTATTTACACTTTTAACACTTGTCACATTCTTCAAAGCTTCAGCTAAAGATGCCAGATTATATTCGTTATGTGTTGTCGTAAAAATTACTTCATGGCGTTCAGGATCAGAATTGATTTCTTCTGACAATTTAGCAACACCTGAAACAGTAACTGCACCTGATTTATAAATACAACACTTGTTTCCCGATACATTATTTACAACAGTAAACACATGTCCACTAATGAAGGACGCTAAATAGTTAAAGAAATTCAAAACACCTTTAGCATTAATCAAAGTACCTGCTTTTGAATATACACCATATGTTGACAAAAAGCTAGTCAATTCAGAACGAACAGTAGAAGAAGCAACTTGTGCAACAGTACCATCAGAAACTACCATTGTGATAGAATGTTTACCGTTGTTAGCAAGAACGCGTGTATAACCATTTTTAACATCATCAGGAACAGATGACTTCATGCCATCAATGTTTTCACAAACTGATGAAATATATGTTAAAGCATACTCAATTAGATCATTATACTTAATCAGCTTTTTCATTTTCTACACCGTCTTCTTTCTGAAACTGTTTTAAGATTGGTCTTAAGAATTCATTCATCATTTCATTGCCAATACGATACTTACTCATAATAGAATTAAAGTATAAATTAGCATCTCGAACCAATGAACATTCAGAAAAAGAACCATCTTTAACATCACATAAAATGCTGCTAATGGTAACCATATCTGTTGTCAAGAAGAGTGTATGGTAAAGGTTCGGCAACGGCCTGTATGAATCAAGCATAGTATATTCAACCTTGTTCAACGATCTACAAATTGACAGAAAATAAATAGCTACTTGCCGTGAAACTTTATTGATGTCATCTTTCAGACGGCGTTTCAAATCAACCAATTCAACTGATTTATTAACATAAATATCTTCAGATTCAAAAAAGCTGGAATCAAATGTAAAATATGACTTCAACAGACACAATACGTTTGTTAACAACTGAATGTTTTTTAATTCAGGATTATTCAGTGCTTCTTTCAAAACAAAAGCAATTGTGTCAAGACTTTTTCCTTTCAAATCAAGCTTAACATTCGAATTGTCTTCTAGAGTTTCTTCATATGCAAACAATTCATCTAATACTTTTTTGATATCTTCTTTATTTTCATTCTCAAAATGAACAACTGTATTTTGGTCAAACATCTTAAAAACCTTTAGTTAAAATAGCAAATTAAAGAACATTTTTAACACTTGTTAAAGTCGTGTCATGCGATTTGATTTATGTTTCTTTTCGTTTAAACGCATTAATTTTGTTTTGATCTTCTTTAAAAATTTACGACTGACAGCAACGTTTTCATGATCCATTAAGTCTGACAACAAACTATCAAGTTCATACTCAATATAATCTTTTCGTAAAGCATAACCACCAATACAACGTGCAACTGGTTTGATTACATTCTTTTCGTAAACATGAATATTCCCTACAGTTCGTTTAGTCATATCTTTCACATCTTCAACACTGAACCAACGATCAGGTTTATTTCTTTTTGATAAAACAAAAGACCATGTGCTTGTTTTATTGTTCATACGAACAACACACATTCCGATCTTTTCAATATCAACGCAACCATTCTCATAAATGTCATGGCCGTAGGAATCACACATTCCAGTATTTTTCTCAATGATGATAAAGTTTTTTTCTGTTGAATCAGTATCATCCGTCAACCAATCATATTTATCTTCAATTTTATCAAAAGACCAATATTCTCGATTGCGTTTATCCCAAACTCGAAACTTAATTCTCTTCTTCATCTTCTACTATTTCACCTTCATCATTATAGTACGCATCAACGTGCTCTTTTACTTCTTCTTCGCTAAAGTTACCGAACCAATCAAAATCTTGATGATTATCAACATAACCGTTACTAACATAAAAATTATGTACTTCAATTTCTTTTGTAAAACCTTTATCATCAAGCTGCTCTATGAATCCATAAAGATTAATTGTATCACCACATTCTTCAATATAACTTTTAGCTTCATCTTGAATATTAAAATCTTTCAAAACTACACGCTTAATGAATACAAAATAATCCTCATATTCACCTTCTGCCAGCTCAAGAAGCTCTCCGGCTTTTAAATTATAATTTTCCATAATCAAATAGACTCCAAAACAACTTCACCACATTCTTTTAAAACAATATATCGTGTTTTTGTGTATTCATCAGTAATGAAACGCAACTCTTCGAATGCAATATGTGACCTCTTAAAACAATCTTCATGGGCATAATATGCACGTCTTCCTTTAGTATAAACTTGTACCCAAATAGAATTAATACTTGTTTGACATTTTGGCATATCCCAAATTTGAACAAACGTATTTTTGCCGTTGCAACAACGACCACCAGAATTTTGTTTTAAACATTCAACAATATATGTATAGCAATGACTTTGAATCACCTTAAGAATCTTCTTAAAGTGTTCATTAGTACTATCTAAAAAGTATTGTTCAGATGAACTTTGATATTGTATTAAACGGTTGACTACAACTTTGTTTGAACACAATGATGCTGTCCACTCGTTCGGCATTAACAATCGCATTAATCTTTATCTTTATCTTTAGAAGTCATATTTACATAACGTTGCCGCTGTTTCTCTAAAATTTCTTTTTTATGACTTTGATAATACTCTTTTGCTCGCTGATTTGATTTTGCACGATTTTCTGGAACAGAAATATACTTTTTATAACTCTGATGACTTTTTTCTTTGTCTTTAGCGATCTGTTCTTCAGTACGGTTCTGCCGACGCTTTTTCAAATATTCGTAAAAACGTTTTCTATATTCTGCTTTCTTTTCTTCAGGCATATTTTTATAATAGTTTTTACGATACTCTTTAGCACGTTCTTTTCTTTCTTCAGGTGTATATTTAGCTTTTCTTCCCATTAGTACATTCCTTCTAAACTTTATTGCTTATCAACAATTTCATATTCTTCAGCAACAATATCACCAAACAAATATAAAATCACAGATAAAGTGTTAAACAACATATAAATTTGAAAAATGAAAATGCTTTCTTCTGATTCATCAAAAACCTGTGACAACACAACCAATGAAGTTACTACTGTAAACATCAATTGAAATTTTGATAAATTTAAAATAAACATCTTCATGATTATTTGCTACCACCATAACATGAAATAATGACTTCCAAACCACTCTCCAAAAGCTTTACTTAAAGCATTTTGAAGAATTTCTTGTTTCCAAATATAATTACTTTCACCTTCGTCATAAATCTTTTCATATTCACCACATTTTATATGAAGTGGTGCTTTATTTAGCCAATAACGCCAGTCACCTTGATAATATTTGTCAATCATTTCTTCATTAAACAATGAATCAATTTCTTCTTTTGTGATTGCCAAATCTTTTCTTGTTGATGTTGCTTTATACAAGAATTCAAGCCATTTAATTTTTTCATTAATATCTGAAATGAAATCATCAAATGTTTTATATTCTTGATCCGGCCAACCATTTGTATAATCACGATAACATTTTAACCTTGGCAACAACCAGGCATAAAACGCAGTATCAATTGACCATGAATCTCGATAAATTTTTGCTTTATATTTTTTATTAATTTTACTCATAAGTTTCCTTTCATTAAATAAACAATAAAGCAAAACGGTTGAATTGTCAAGTTTAAATTAGTTCTTATATCTATAAAGTTTCAAGGTGACATATGAAACAATACATAAAAAACATTTTGATATCAATTAGTCAATTACTAAACAGCATTCTGTTTGGTTACCCTGATGAAACATTTGCTGCCCGTAGCTACAGAAAAGCATATGAAGGCAAACTATTTTTTATAGTGACATGTTTTATTATTGATATCTCTTTTGCCATCTTTACAGGTTATCGTAATCATTGTCAAAAGGCTCATGAAGAAGAAGTTTTAAACAAACAGACTTCAAGCGATTATGATGTTTAGTGGACGGCAAATTTCATCTTTTCCAACTCCTTAACCAATTTAACGCAATCATCTTTATTGCTACATTTTGTTACTATCATAATGCCTTCACGATCTAACAACCGTTTAATCCACTTAACACCTTCTTCTGACAATCTGTCAAACTGGTAATCCCACAAACTGATATAATCTTTATAACGGTTGTTGTTTGTAATTACAGCATCAGAATCAACACGCTCGATAAAAAAGAATTCATTTTTATCAATATCACAACACACTGTAAATACTTTCAGATTATCATCTGACAATAATCTTTCTTGCATTTTTGTGTATGTAGCATTCATTAAACAATTAGTCATTTGTCACCTACCTATTTATTTAAAATAAATATACACTAGATGCAAAGAGTTGTCAATTAAAAAGAGGCAATGTTTTAGCATTGCCTCTATTATTTCTTTATTTATTCAAACTATTTGACAGTTCGTACAATGCTTTCAAACCTACAGCATCAAAAGGGTTTGTTGAACCTGTTCCTGAACTACCACCTGAAATGATCATATGTTCTGGGAACTTCACACTAGCCAATGCTTTAGCAATCCCAATGCGTGTTTCTTTTTCAATTGTAGCCTTTTCTAAAGGTGTCAACCCTGCTTGCACTTTCAATTTGTTTGCATATGCTTCAGCTTCACCTTCTTGTTTAACTTTCATTGCTTCGTATTTAGCCTGTTCAGCGGCAAGTTTAGCAACTTCAGCACGTTTCTGTGCTTCAACAACTTCAGTCATTTTCTGTACTTCTGCATTAGCACGTGCTTCAGCAATTCTTGCTTTACCTTGAGCTTCAGCTGTCAAAGCATCCTGTTTAGCACGTTCAGCATTAGCAGTACTGACAACTTTCAATTGTTCTGCTTCTTTCTTTTTCGAAATCAAATCATTAATTTTCGAATCGTAGCCAAAATCGTTTACAACAAACTGAAGAATTTCAATCCCATAATGCTTCAGCAATGACTGTTTCTGAACGATAGGGTTTCCTTCATTATCATAAACAATGTTAATGATGCGCTGTTTGAATTTTGTTCCATTTTCATCAGTCGAATCGACAACTTTTGTAGACGTTTTGAAAATACCGTTTTCCAACTGTTTCTTCGCCGCATCTGAAAATTCAGCACGTCTTGCAGAATATGAATCTTCAGCAACCATCAACGTAGCGGCCTGTGATAAAGCTTCAGCTACATTCTTGCGAATCAAATCTTCTTCAACATTCTTGAATGAACCGTAGTCACGATGTAATTCCATCTGCAATTTTTCTAACATTGGCAATTTGTATTTGACGGTACCTTTCACACTAGCAACAGATCCATCATTAAAACGCACAGTCATTCCTGAATCCTCAAAATCAAGGTCTTCAGAAACAGGGTATGTAGTGATTTGCCCGAACCCTTGCCAATACAAACCTGGCGCTGTACGAACAGTAACATTACCAGTAACGGCCGCCTGTTTAATTTGGTAGTTTCCGAAACTGTTTGTTTCAAACAGACCACCAGCCAAACAAACAAAAAGCACCAAACAAATTGCAATCGTCACGATTGTCAAACTTTTAAACGACATTCAAACACCTCAATTAGTTTTTATTTTCACGATCAGCTTTATCAGCCTTTTCAACAACTTTGGACAATTTGATTGCCCAAACAAAACCTAAAACTGCAACAACAGTAAATACAACACCTAAACTTAACAAAAAATTTCTCCTTGAACTGACTTAGTAGTATGCAAAATGTATCACATACAATGTTGTATGTCAATAGATTAAATAACATCTAGCACAACTTTTCCAACATCCTTTCTTTTTATTAATATGGACAACCCATGTGTTTCTAAAAACAAATCATCTTTTTCAAATGTTTTAGAAAATTGTTTTAAATCTTCTCTTGTCACTCGAACTATAATGTAGCCAGATGCATTCGTAGCTCTTTCTTTATCTAAATAAATAGCACCTGCGACAACATACTCATTATTTTCTTTATCAAGTGAAAATGTATGACATGTTTTGACGTAATATTCGTTATCATATAGATTAAATGTTGACTCTTTTTCATTTAAAATTTGATAAATCAGTTCAAGCTTTTTATTCTTGGTATTTACCACCATTTTACATGCTTTCTTTTGCCTACGGTGACGCAAGGGCCGAGAATCACCACATCTGTTTCATCAATATTTTCATTAAACGTTTCTAATAATTCGTTGTTTTCAAAAATTGCTTTGACAGCAACTTGATTGTTGCTAATAAATGTCTTTGCCAAATTAAGATAATCTTCACTTAAAGATGAAACGAAGTCATTAAACTCATTTAAATCTTTTATTGTAACATTGTTTCTTTTAGCGTTTTCTAAAACCATAAAGACACAAGCTTCCAATTCAATTGGTGATGTTTGATAGTTTTTAATATTTTTTTCCATATTTATAAATCGTTTCATTTCTGATACACCATATTCAATTGTTTGCTGAAAATGACAAACTTCGTGTGCTAGAATTGTTTGAAATTTTATTGAATTAATGTATTCTATTAAATCTTCTTTATTATTAAGATTTAAATGTTTTAAATTAATGCACAATTCATACGGATACACTAAAGGATTAAAACTTGCTAAAGTATCATCTTCATCAGTATCAAATTCAAAAATGATATTGATTTTTAACCCTTTAATTGTCCCTGTCAATTGTTGATTTTTTTGGTTCTGCTTTCCTTCAATAATTTTATCTGAACAATTATTTATAATATGTTTTATTGCATAAACGAACATATTTAATAACTTAAAGCAATTATTAAAAGACACAAACTTTAAAGGTCGTGGTGCAAGCATCTCATTCATTAAAATAGATAAATAAATATCATTATAATTTCTCATTTTTTAACCTTTTAAAGCCAAACAATTCAAAATGGATTCTCAAACACTCTTTCAACTCTTCACGTGCAATATTGTTTAAATGCTCTAGGCTATTCAATTGCTCAACACGTTTTAAATGTTCTTTTTCCGATTTACTAATTATTTGTTTTTCTGATAATTCAACTATCATGTAGCACCTTTAAATTTCGTTTAAAGCATTTTCACCAATTTCAATAGGAACTATTTCATCATGAAACTTATTAGTATCCATTTTCTGATACCTAAAATATTTATATAAACGTTCATCAAGATATTTGTTGTTAATCCAAACAATCGCTTCGACAACATTAAATGACGTACTGTATTTTAATGTAACTTCAATACAAGTATAACCTTTTTTCGTTGATGCATTTGCAGCATCAACAGACATAACTTCATAACCATATAAAGGTGTTGCCAATATAAAGTCTTTTACAGATTGCGTCAATTCAGTATCATTGTTTTTCATTTCAACTAAACCTTTTTATATGAGCATTATATATAAAAACAAGTAATTAGTCAACAACAATCCAATCATCCGCGAGGATATCTTCAACTTTAGCTAAACTCATTCCATGATTATTCACTAACAACAAGCCATTTGGCAACAAACCGAACATAATATTCGGTTTACTTTTTCGATATGCTGATTTTCCTGCTTTCAATTCTATTAACACTCGATCAAAAGTAACTGAACGATCTACTATTCCATCTTCAAAAGTTTCATCTTCATAAATTGAGCCAACTGTTTTATAAATATGATCTACGTAACTTGAATGGTTTTCTTCATAAAACTTTTCACACAAGTCTTTACCGTATTTCTTTTCAACAGATGTAATCAAACTATAATCATCAACAATAGTTGTTGTTTCATCAACCCAATTTAAAAGAGCCGGAACAATCTTATTTATTATAAAATTTAGATATGAATCATCATCTGTTATATCAGGATCAAAATAACTAAACTCTTCTAGAAAGATTGGCTTAAGTTTTTCTTTAACTATATTAATAGTTGTTCCTGATTTTTGAAATGATTTAATCTTTTTTAAAACTGTTTCATATAAATCATAATAGTGACCACCATTACCTAAATCAAACAATTCTTTTGTTGACTCTTTAACATAAAAATATTCTGTAGACATTTTAATTCCTTTAAAAACTATTTAAACAAACTTCTCCAATTTCAACTTTTTCAACTTTATAAACAAGCTGATTATAAAGTGCGCTAAAACTGATTTTGATTTCACCCTTGAATTGTTTCTGACACCAACTCACAATTACATGCTTGAACAACAATTTAAACATAAATCTGTCGAATGAACTTAAATTAGTTGTCAACAATGTATATTTGTTTATTTGTAAAACATTTGACAACCTATTATAAAAATCGCTTATTGATGAATATAAAACATTTTCTCTTGATAGATTTGAACAACTAATTTGCACTTTATTTACAATGACATAATTTGTACAATGTTTCCAACTAAAATCAATTACACAAATAGGTAATATAGGTAGCAGTAATGCAAAAGGTTGCCATCCATCTCTGTAAAACAACATTGCGATAGAAGGTAAAATATAAATTACTGTATATACAACTTTTAAAATCATCAAATTTCTTCTAACACTTTAGCGCCGATACCATCATCTGAAACAAAACAGCACAAACAATCAAATACAAATTCATAATTGTACTTTAATTTTGATGCATTATTAAACAACGCATCTTTTTTTATAAACATTGAAAAAGCTTTTTCAATGTTATGTTTGTCTTTTCCATACAATGTAATCTCATAACAATCTTTAAACTGTGGAAGTGATTGAAACTGTTCCATTTGATGCTTTATCCACTCATCAAAATTAAAATCATCTTTTAGTTTTAAAAAATTTATCGCCTTTTCCTTGTGTGAAAAAGGATCGGTATACTTTATTGCAGTTCCTAAAAATTTATTCATGATTTTATTAAAATTTATTCTAGCTGTTTCAATATTCATTTCACAAATCTTCCAAAATAATTTCACCTATAGGTTGTTCATTTATAAATTGTAAATTGCCTTTAGTTGTTGTTTTCAAAATGACTTTAAATTTCATATTGTCAAAACAATTAATACTTTTAAACCAATCTTTATCAACACAAAAAGTTTCAACCGTAAACATATGTTTCTCTGTGTTTTCAACCTTTGCTTTTAAAGTATAATATTCACCAGAATCCATAAAAAATTTTTCTGTATCAAATATTGTCGCTAAATTACACCCGTCAAATTTAATATGAGATTTGCATTTCAAACCCTTTATAGTTTCACAAAAAGCATCAATGTGGGGCCCTGTTATTGTGCCGTCACTATGGTAGAAGAGTAAACTATATGTAAACATAACGGTTATAACTCTACTAAAGGCTTTACAAACCAAATATTAAAATCAGTGCTGAATTTAAATTCAAACAAATGTTCAGTCATTACACGGCAATTGCATTTCTTTAAATCATCTACTCCAATTACATAATTGACATTGTTAACATTAAACCACAATGTCGAGTTTTCTTTGTTTATTGAAACTGAATCGTTGCTAATTTGACTGCCTTCTTTTTTCTTTAGCATATTCATAAAAGATTGAACCAAATCATCAAACACAACAAATTTGGCTTCTTTATTAAACGTATTGACAATGTCAGAACATACACGTACTTTAGCTTCCCAATACATATTTCTCCATTGTTTATATTTATGATTAGGTTCTATGACTTTGTCGCACATGTTTTTCAAGTCTTTAAACAAGTCTTTACACAATTGAAACAATGTCGCATATCTTTTATCGTTTACATTATCATTACAACACTCATCTGCAAACACACACCATAAAAATTTATCAATATTTTCATAACCAACACCTTCCAACAATTTTAAAAAGCTAGATGTGCGTTTGTTACGATCTTTGAAATGCCAAAAAGTCATATGATAACGACAAACGTTTTCAACAAAAGACCAATCAACATCTCCGTAAATAGCCTTTACTTCTTTACGGAAGCCACCATTTTCACTAATAAAATCAGCCCCTAATTCATCATGTTTAGGATGTTTAGGAAATAAAGATTTTTCTGTTAAAGGTTTACCAATATCATGCAGTAATGTTGCAATATAGCAATCGTGCTTAAATTCAGAAGGACAATTAACATTAAGCCATTCCAATGCTTTCACAACATGGCCACCTGTATTTCCTTCAGGATGATATTTTACATTTTCAGGGCATTTAAACAGGTTTTTAATTTCGTCAATCTTCAAAAAAGCATTGAAATTCATATTAGTTCTCCATTAGTTTGTAAAGAAATATTAGCAAAATTAAAATGTAAAGTCAAGCTGATTATCTTAAATATTGTTCTTTATTTAGTTGCAACTTAATATAGGCTAAAACAATGTCTGATTCCAAAATTAATCTCGAAGAATCATATCGTAAATTCGTTCGTTCATTCTTAAATGAAGACGCTATTGAACGTGATTGGGATACTTATGAACCTGAAGGTTTCGATTGTCATGCTGGTGAGTTAATCGAACTAAACGAATTCGCTGATAATGATGCTGATGCAAAACACACAACTTTTCTTGTTGTTAAAGATTTCAACTTAAGAAAAATGTATAAAGACGCATTGTTAAAAGATGCTAAATCACCCTTCTATGGTTTTGTTGAATACCTGGTTGAACAAGGTTATGTCAAAACATATGATAAAATCTTTGAAATTCGCGAGGATGAAGTTCCTTACGTTTTTGAAGTGTGATTGATTACTTCAATAAAATGATAAAGCCGTACAATATGTGCGGCTTTATTTTTGCCCGCATACAAATTTATCGTACGACTTTATGTTCTTAAAATAGATTATTTATAAATTACATAAAGTTATTAAAATGTCACTTTTCAAAACTACAAACATCAGCATCATTAACGCAAATAGCAAAAAAGCAAGACGCATATATAAAGGATCGACACTTGTTTATGTCACTAAAGTTCAGACGACAGAAAACAAAATTTTTAATGCAGCAGGAACATATAGCTTCACTTTACCTAAAGAATTATTATCATTAACAATTACTGTTGTTGGTGGCGGCGGTGGCGGCGATAGTGGGTTAGTTAAAAAAGTTGGTACTTGTAGTGCTGGCGGCGGAGGTGGTTCTTCATACACAAACCCAGATTTATGTACGAACGTAAAACACACTCAAAGATTTAAATCTGGTGATGGATATATAACAATTTCAATGGTTTAGCATTTAAATGTTTGTAAATTTCCACTATTGTCGTATTTGAACAACATTGCAATTTCTTCTTTCATTACATCATTTTTGATATAATGAAAACTGGCAAAAGACTCTAATGCAGTAGCAGGTACTAATTCCATTGCATATTCAACCATTTGTTTGATTGATGTAAACTCTACCTTTTCAGGGATCACAAAATTGTTCAAATCAATAGCATTAACGTAATCAACAGCATCAAGATAAAAATAATTGGCCTTTTCTTTAAATTTACTTTTACACAATTTCATGCTATTTACCTTCATCATCAATATGATAAACCGAACTCTTTATTCAAAACACGCATAACATATGCATTAGGTTTAATCTGTTTGTTATCATCAAAAAAAGCAAACCAATCTTCATTCTTTTTACAATCATTCAGATAACAATTTACATAATCATTAATGACAGTTCCTACAGCACCACTTCGAGAAATTCCTGCAAAACAATTAACATACAACGTTTTGCTGTGATCAATTTTGTCAACAAACTCTTTAATTTGTTTTGCGTGCTTTTCATTAAACAAAATGCCGTCAGTTTCTTTATCTGACATATCATCAAAAACAAGCTTTAAAACATTTTTTGTGTTTACAGGTACACCTTCATAACCCTCCTGTTCACCAATAGAAATGAAATTATTATATTTAAAAAACATATCTTTAAAAGAATACATCTTAATATATTTTCTCGGCACTACGAAAATTCTCATTTTTTCCTCACTTCTTTCGTCAATATATGCTACATTAAAATCAAACGCTTATCAATATGTTTAAATTTCACTTAAGCATGCACACCCAACAGTTTCTATAGACATATCAATGAAATGACGCTTGCAAGATTTGAAAGTTAAAACATCTCCTTTTTGCCAATTGTTAAAACCATCAATCAAAACTTTGAAATAAAACATCTCCTTTTGTTTCAAAAGAGAATATTGTCTTTCAGCAAACAACTTTATATAGTAAAAATCAGAATCCGCCCAAGTATCAACTAAATCAATTGAATATTTAACATCTTTAGTTTCGAGTTTGTACTCACATTCGTTTTCATCTTTAAAAATTTTACCATCTAAAGATTTAACAATTTGCATTGTTTGCGTTTCAAACTTCTCATACACAGTCATTACACGCACTCCAATGTTTGCGCACCTATATCTTTAAATGACACTTCAAGAAAATGAGACTCTTTATTATAGTCAAATAATATTTGATTTTCTTTTGTATCTTCAGTGATTAGCATTAACTCTGCCAATGTGATTTGTATATCTAGTTCAAATCCTGTAAAACCATTTGTTATAGAAACATTTTTAACGGTCAAATATTTTGAATCAATCGCAGCGTCTTTCTCATTCCAATCAACGAAGTTCGAAAACTTTTGACTGACCAAATTCATTAATAATCTCAAATTTTCTGTAATAGGTTCAATCATGACACATACCTAAATAGTTTCTAAAGCTACTTCACCAATATTTTTTAAAGTAACAAAAACACAATGAAAATCAGGTTTAATAATTAAATCGCTTAAATTTGTTTGTTTTGTAATTTGCCTTAATTCATTAATAGGGACAACAATCGAAAAATTAAACTCTTTATTATCAAAAGTTGCCTTTAATTCAATGCTTACGTTGTCACTGTCACTAAAATAAAAGACATTTAACATTTCACGTTCTTGACTTGCTTTGTGATGATCCCGCCACCAATTTCCTTGTGTAGCTCGATTTTGTTTACTTAACACACGAACAACATCAGTGTTTTCAACTGCGATAGACATGAAACATCTAACGTACAGTCCTTTAAACAAATTACGCAACTTTGTCACTTGCTTCATTTCTTCTTTTGCCAAAACCAATTGCATCACATCACACCTTACCTATCAAATATAGTTATATACTATATCGAAAATAAAACATTGTCAACAACTATTTTATTTTTAAAATAGAAACTGAATCTAAATAAAATGTTAATTTACCATCACGTGTATTAAAAGTTATTCTGTTTGTATAAATAGGTTCGATCACATCAGAATCTTTTAGCCAAACATAACCTCGCCAATATTTTTTTGTTTTTGTGACATCATCAAGTTTATAGCCAATACCTGCAATACACACTTTAGAGCGCTTATATGATGCTAGCTCGATTAAACCATTACGTGTCCAGAAATCTTTTGTGTTTTTAATTCGTTTGTAATCATCAATTAATTTGTAATAAACATCTTTTAACATTAGCGTATCAATTAATGAATCATGTTTATTATCACGTAAATTCGTCAAACCATAATAATTCACTAATGCATTCAAGTTATGTTTTACATGTTTATGTTGACTATTCAAAACATCGTATGACAAACGCAAAGTGTCTAAAATTTTCCAATTAACTGTTTTATCACAACATGCAAATTCTTTGTTCAATACACTCATGTCATAATTAGCATTATGAAATACAACAATATCGTCACCAACGAATTGAATAATCTCATCTGCTAATTCTTTAAATGTTTTATACTTTGACAATGTTTCTAAAGTAAATCCGTTAACATTACTAGCTTCAGGTGATACTTCTTTTTCAGGGTTAATTAATTCCGACAATGTTTCTATTACATTACCTTTACAATCAACCTTAATCATTGCAATTGAACAAATTTTAGGATCTGTTAAATCTGTTGTTTCTGTATCTGCAAAAATCATTAAGCACCTAGCATCAATTAGTTTATTATTGTTTATAGTATCAAAAACAAAAATTTTTTACAAAAGGAATACGTGTTGCTAAAACTAAATTGTCACTATCATTATAAAAATTTAGTTTTAAATATTTAGATTGGAAACAAGAATGACAACAATGACAAACTTTTGTAACAACATATAATGCTTCTGAATCTTTGTAATAGTTAAAGTTTGGTGATTCGCATGACAAACATAAATGATTCTTTCCTAAATGCTGTGCAATAAAATCATCAATACAGTATTTGTGCTTTTGAATTAAAGGATAGGTAACAGGAACGTTCTTTTTATTTTGAATCTTAAAGCTTGTTGATACTACACTTTTAAATTCTTCTTGAAAAGAAACAGCATCATCATTCATTACATACCCAATCTGAATTTCTTTTAAGTTTTTCAAGACGCCATCAGATAGATATGTCAAATTATTATGAATCATCAACTGTTGTGTACACTGCTTTCCACACATTCCTTCTTGTAGGCCAAACAACCCAAACCAAATAGGCTTTAATAATTTATTGCCAAACCTTTTCTTCAAAACAGATAAATTAATTGCTTTAATTATATCATCTTGTGCAAAATTAAAGATGATTGGTTTCACTGTTTCACCATTCAACAACGCTTTAAGCATTAAAACAGTTGAATCATAACCGCCGCTATAAACTATTCCAATTGAATCTTGTTTTATATCATAAGGAAAAGTATCAGGTTCAATAACAACTTTAGCTTCTTTTAAACAATACCTCTTAACAAAACTATCTTCATCTTCTTTAGACGTAGTTTTAATTCCTGATATTGAATGTGTTTCAAGTCTACTCCAATCAAATTTATCATAATCAAAAATGTTAATAGTTTCTAATTCATCAGACATTATTAATTCTCCGATAATAAATATTTGATAGTTTCAACTTTATTGATGAATTTTTCTTTATCTAGTAAAGATTCACATGCTCGTAAAGTTGCGTTTGTATTTTCAGGCTGTGCAATAGGATCAGCTTCTGTAATGCCAATCAATCTATTCTTTTTATCAACCAAATTAAATACATAAGGACCATTTTCCGTAACACTTAAGGCGTTGTCTGTTGCTAAATAACTTCCAAACACTTGTGTCATCACATACTTAAATTGATATAATTTCTCTTTATTTCTAATCAAAATAGATAACAAATCTAAATACTGATTTCCACGTGATAAGCACTCTTTCGTTGATTCAACATATTCTCTACTAAACAAAATACCAGTATCATATTGTGTTACAAACGCGTGTGCTGTACCTATAACATAATCATACAGCGCATAATCACGCGGTAGCATAAACAACTCTTGCACTGCATCCAATACAAACACAGATTGAATATGCCTCAAATCTAAATCACGTTTTAAATCTTTCATAATATCATTAAACGTAATTTGACAATCACCTACAGACAATGCTATGCTATAAACAAAAACCCTTTTAAAATTACGAATTTGTTCTGATTTCTTGTAAAAGTCTTCAATAACTTTACCGTTGCAACATATGTACAATACATTCTTGCATTTCTCAAGATTCTTTTTAACTGACGGATGCTCGCTCATTGTAGTAATGACTAATGTATCATCATCTACAAATTGTTGAAATAACCAATCAATAATATTTGTCGCACACGTGTCAAAATGAACATTATAATTAAATGTACGTACAGGAAGCATAGACAATGCTTTTTCTTTTACATAATCATAAAAGTACTCAACATCTTTTGTTTCAAAATCTGTTTCATATGATTTTAATAGCTTCATCTCTTCATTAGAGATATCAAACTGCCGAAACCACCAATCAATTAGTTTATTATTTGACATTAGTCTTTTTCTTTCAAATACTGCAAGTAAATCATTCGCAAGTCTTTTTCTTCTACAGTTCCAGCTTTATAAATTTCATTAAATTCTTGTCTTGTAATTTCAGACCACAAATAACCGTTAAAAGCTAAAGCTGCATCCGCTTCGTCACTCCAATGACCAGCTTTTTGAATCATACTTGATGCATCACTCCATAAATCTTTTGACGACGAATTCTTTTCTTCAACAAGCTTATAGTCGACAAATTTGTAAAGTTTCGCTTCTTCTTTGGATACAATAAATTCAACACGTTGACAACTATTGC
>CALBJM010000175.1 GCA_937893225.1 uncultured Erysipelotrichaceae bacterium
TTTGAAATTACAGTCTATTTATTCTTATATGGATTTGCTATAATTCTCCTTAGATAGCTTGAAGAAATCATTGAATTTGTTATGTAGTATGTGGCTATAACAGTTGAACCAAATTAAAGTTCCAAATTGTTATAGTTTTTTTTTTGGAGTTTACAAAAAATTAGGGAATATAGTATCAGGAGATGAAAATTATGGAAGAAAAAATCATTGAAGATTATATGCACTTGAAAGCAGAATTATATGGCGAACTTATTCCGCGTAGTTTAGCTAATGCCTTAGTTTCAGAAGCAAATTGGATTGGACGAGGAAATTGTATGTCTGGAGAAGATATTGGAATCTTTGTAGAGGTTGGGGATATTGTGTATTTGGATTATGGGCAGGCGTATTTAAATGAAATGGGGTATCAACATTTTGGATTGGTATTAGCAATTTCGGAGAAAAAAGCATTGGTTTGTCCAATGACTTCCAATGCACATACATATGCGAATGCATATGATTTTGATATAAATCCTTTTGGAAAAAAGAATTTGTATCCATTGCCTGGAATTATAGATGGTTTGTGTAAGCAAAGCGTTTTATTTTTAAATGATATGAAGTTTATCAATACAGCGCGTATTATAGAAAAGAAAGCACATATTGATGTGAAAAGTTCACTTTTTCGAAAAATTCAATTAAGAATCATGGCAATTTTGTTTGGAGGGAACATCGTGTGATATGATATCCACATGCAGAAATTAGAAGGTAAATGGCTTGTAGCGGTGAGTACAGGTAGTGATTCTATGGCACTGTTGTCGATGTGCTTGGCGTGCGGTATGGATGTTGTGGCTGCACATGTGAATTATCATCATCGTAAAGAAGCAGATATAGAAGAGGCATATATTCGCTCATTTTGTAAAGCTCACAAAGTTCCATTGCGTGTGAAAAATGCGCCATTTGTATGGCAAGGAAATTTTGAGGCTGCAGCTAGGGATTGGCGGTATGCGTTCTTTGTAGAGTGTGTAAAAAGTTGTGACTTAAAAGGTGTATTGGTTGCACATCATGAAGATGATTTGATTGAGACATATTTGATGCAAGAAGAAAAAGGTGTTGAGCCTGCTTGTTATGGTTTAAAAGAAGATATGATGTATGAAGGCGTTTTGATCAAGCGTCCATTATTACATGAAACAAAAAAAAGCTTAACAATGTATTGTGAAAAAAATGGCATTTTATACTATGTGGATAGTACAAATGCCGATGAATCATTGACGAGAAATCGTATACGTCATCAAATCGTAGAAAAGTTATCACGTTTTGAACGAGATATGATATTACGAGAAATCGCAATGAAAAATGCAGAAAAACAAGAACGTTTGTGTCGAGTTAGTGCATATGCACAACAACAAAGCGTTTCATTGCGATTGTATCGTTCTTTAGAAATAGAAGATCGACTGGCATTGTTGCGAATTTTTTTGGAAAAAGAGTTTCCGAAAGCTTCTAAAGCACATTTGAGAGAAGTGGATCACTGTATTATGACACAGAAAGATTTTTTGATTGCTTGTCAAATACATGATTTGGTCAGTGATGGGAAAGATATGTTTCTATTTCAAAAAAAGCAGGCTTATTGTGATATGTATATTTCGGTTGAACAGATGAAGGATAGTGTTTCAAAATTTTATAAAATTGAGAAAGGAACACCAGGCGTATATGCGGTAACTTTATTGGAATCTGATTTTCCATTGCATATCAGGAACGTAAAAGATGGGGATATGATTGAAATGCGTTATGGATGTAAAAAAGTACATCGCTTTTTTATTGACCGTCATATTCCTTTATATCAAAGACAATTTTGGCCAGTGATAGAAAATGCTAAAGGAAATGTAATATTTGTGCCAGGACTTGGTTGTGATAAGTATCATTATACTGTTAACCCAACTCTCAATGTGTTAGAATATACGCTATTAAAGGAGTGAGTTGACCTATGTGGGAAAAGAATGATATCAAGGAAGTTTTAGTGACTGAGGAACAAATCCAGACACGTGCAAAGGAACTTGGTGCACAAATCACAAAGGACTATAGTGAAAAAAATCCACTCGTTGTAGGATTACTAAGAGGGTCTGTTCCATTTATGGCAGATTTGATTAAAAATATCGATCTTGATATTCAGTTTGATACAATGGATGTTAGTTCTTATGAAGGAACACAATCAGTTGGTGAGATTCGTATTTTAAAAGATTTAGATACAGCAGTGAATGGCTTAGATATTATCTTGGTTGAAGATATTGTTGATACGGGCAAAACATTGAATACTGTAAAGAATACCCTTCTTCATAGAGGGGCTAAATCTGTTAAGATTTGTACACTTTTGAATAAGGCTGCTAGACGCACAATAGATATTAAGGCAGATTATATTGGCTTTGAAGTTGGGGATGAATTTGTTATTGGCTATGGCATGGACTTTGATCAAAAGTATAGATGTTTGCCATATGTTGGTGTTCTGAAACCAGAATGCTATGAAAAGTAAGTTTGAGGAAAAGAAATGCAGAAAAATAATAAGGCTCTTGGGTGGCTTCCATATTTGATTGTTATTGTAGCAATGATTTCATTGTTTGGAATGAACAATCTTTCAGCTACAAAAACAGTAACATATAAGGCACTCGAGAATATCGTTGAAAATAAAGATGTGACGGATGTTTCTTTGACAGTGGGTTCTAATACGACAAGTATTCGTGGTATCTATGTGCAAGATAATAAACAAGTACAGTTCACAGGAACGATTCCTTCTACATCTGATCAAATCCAAGGGGTGTTGGATAAGCTAGATGATGCAAATGTGACAATTGTTGATGCGGATGCCTCGAATGTATTCGTAGATACATTGATCAATCTTGTGCCATTCTTATTAATGGCTGGTTTGGCAGTGTGGATGATCAACAAGATGAATGGTGCACAAAGTGCAAATGGAAAAGCGTTTGAGTTTTCTAAATCACGTGCAAAACTTGAAGGTAAAGTGAAAGTTCGCTTTGATGATGTTGCCGGATGTGATGAAGA
>CALBJM010000176.1 GCA_937893225.1 uncultured Erysipelotrichaceae bacterium
ACCTTCTACTTTCAGCTGCTTAGAAAGAATCGAATAATGTGCAGCTATGAGAGTATATAAATATTGTTCATCATATGACGCCATTCCTTCATCTACTCGGGCATCATAGTCATACCCATCTCTTCGATAATTTGCAAAATCACAATAGTATTTTGGAGAAATAAACACTGCCTTATTCTCAAAAAATTTTCCATATGCACTATGTGTTTCTTGTATGACAGGGCCCTTCCAATCCCAAATGCCAACTTGCGCTGACATGCCAACTTCTTTTGCACAACGCTCCACAATCGAAAAACCTTTGATCGTATTCGGAAATAAAGGTAATATGCCTAAGGCATTCACAGCATCTATCATATCTTGTTTACTTTGTATAAAAATATCCTCAATCGTTTTCATGAATTTGTACCACCATGTTATAATTTTAAGCGCATATAAAAAAGGAGACAATGATAATGACTGATAGACATAATATTTATGAATTATTTGAAGAAATTCATATGGAAGCATTTGCGAATCAATCTGTTGGAGAAATGCTCAAGGAACTCAATGCACTTATTGGACCATTTGATAAACTTTCAGACGGCGAACTCGTTACAAGATTATCTGGTTATAAGAAAAGTCCATATCATGTTCAGTAACAGGAAACTGTTACTTTTTTTATAAAAAATCCTATATACCGCATTGGCATATAGGACACCTATAAATTAGCTAACTTTATGACCTGTATTATTCAATTCTGATTCATAATAATAACGATCTATGATCAATGCAATATCCTGTACTGGCACATCGGAATACCTAGCTGTAGATAAATAATTCATTCCATCCATGTAATCCTCACTTTGTTTGACTTGATAAATACCAGAATCATCCTTTAATTTGACATACATACCTTTACGCATCATTTCAATCATACTTTCTTTTTTTACAGATAATTTATTTCTTTGTTTTTCATCTAATTTCGTAAAGTCGATATATTTTGATTCGATATCACTAATTGTAAAAAAGATTTGTTTGTCTGCTTTAGCTTTATTACGAATCTTAGCTAACTTCACTTCTTTTTTTACTAAAGCAAGCGTTTCTTTTTTCTTACGCTTTTCATAGTCTTCAAGAAGTTTCATATTCTCTCTAGCAGTACCTTGATATTGTTTTTTTAGCTTTTTATCTGTTTCTGCTTCACATGCCAAAAGTGCTTTTTCTGTATCATCTTTCAACTGCCAATATTCCGTATCTGTTGTAATACGTTTTGTCATAGTTATATTCTCCGTATCTCTATGTATATATTCTAACAGCATTCACTTTGTTGTGGATAAATAATCTTCTCAACTTTACGGATATAAAAGAAGAATACCACAGACGACAATAACCAAGTAAATGG
>CALBJM010000177.1 GCA_937893225.1 uncultured Erysipelotrichaceae bacterium
GATTTACAACCTTATTCTAGGCTTCAGCACTCCATAGGTGTAGCATTGATCATATATCATTTTACACATGATACTGTGCAAAGCTTAGCAGGACTGATGCATGATATTTCTACACCTGCATTTTCTCATACCATTGATTTTATGAATGGAGATTACTTGAAGCAAGAATCTACAGAAGAGAATACTAGAATATGTATTGAAAATGATGCATGCATCTCACAATATTTATCGACAAATAAAATCTCTATAGAAGATGTATGTAATTATCACATATATCCTATTGCGGACAATCCTTCACCACAATTATCTGCAGATAGATTAGAGTATACATTATCCAATGCACTCAATTATCATTTTGCTTCTAAGAAAGAAATAGCTGAAATCTATACAGATATAACGATTGGTATAAATGAAAAGTGTGAAGAAGAGTTGTTGTTTATGCATAGTGAACAAGCTGAATGTTTTGCTTACTTAGCTTTACGATGCGGCAAAGTATATGTTAGCCAACAAGATCGTTTTGCTATGGAAGCTCTTGCTAGACTGACAAAAACTTGTTTGCAGAAACATGTTTTAGACATGGATGATTTATGGAAAGATGAATGTTTTGTCATTCATAAGATTTGCCAATCCGAATATAAACTAGCTTGGGAAAAATATTGCAGCTTATCTTCTGTACAAAAAAGTGATGAGGGCATATGTATTCATGCAAAAAAAAGATACATTGACCCATATGTTTTAGGAAAGGGTCGTATTTGTTCGATTCGTGATACAATAAAACACGATGTCGAAACTTTTTTGGAAGAAGACATGCATGAAAAATTGATAGGAGAATGTCAAGATGGAAAAGAATACAATTGTGGTTGCGAGTGGTAACCAAGGAAAAATCAAAGAATTTAAAGAAATGCTAGAACCAGAAGGATATACAGTTTTATCTTTAGCTGATTTTCCAGATATGCCAGAGACAGAAGAAAATGGAACAACATTTCATGATAATGCAATCATAAAAGCACAAGCAGTAACCGATCGATATGGTATTATGGCTATTTCTGATGATTCTGGATTGGAAATTGATGCTTTAGACAAAAAGCCTGGTGTTATGAGCGCAAGATGGTTAGGGCATGATACACCATATACGATCAAGAATGCAAAGGTCTTAGAATTGATGGAAGGTAAAGAAAATCGTACTTGTCGTTATGTTTGTGCAATAGCAATTACACAAAAAGGATGCTCACCAATTGTTTTTGAAGATAGTGTAGAATGTGAAATTGCACATGTAGCAAAAGGAAATAATGGATTCGGATATGATCCTATTATCTATTACCCTCCTATGCAGAAAACTATGGCTGAGATGACAAAAGAAGAAAAGAATTCGATTTCTCATCGTGGGAAAGCTGTAAAAAAATTGGAAGCGTGGTTGAATGAAAAGAAGCAGTAAGTGCGTATCTGTTGTATCTGCCTTGTGTTTATTGGTTGCTATATTGATTGGCATCATTTTTATGATGAGTTTTAATCATGGATTTTATCGATATGAGTATACAAAGAATCATCAAGCAGAAGTGATAGGCATGTCAGATGATGATCTTATGAAGGCAACAACTACTTTATTAGATTATTTGGATGATCAGCGTGATGATATTCTTGTAGAAGCAAATGTAAATGGAAGTACTAGAGAAGTTTTTAATGAAAGAGAAACTTTGCATATGATCGATGTAAAAGCCTTGTGTATGCATGCTAAATTTGTTGGGGGATTATTGTTTCTTGCTGGTTGTGTGTGCGCTATTTGGCTATATCTGAAAGAAAAGAAGAAATCTTTTTCGTATTATGCATATGGAATGAAGTGTGGTGTTTGTGTCATAGTTGTATTTGTGTCATTGCTTGCGGTGTATGCAATAGCGGATTTTTATGATTTCTGGATGAATTTTCATTATTTATTTTTTGACAATGATTTGTTTATTCTTGATCCAAATACTTCTATCATGATCAATATGTTTCCTGAGAGCTTCTTTTTTGATTTGGTTTTATGCATCATGATTTTATATGTCATCGTGATTGGTGCTAGTTATAGTGCGATTCAATTTTTCGCAAAGAAAGAGGAAAAAAGATGATCAATATCGTTTTATATGAACCTGAAATACCAGCAAATACTGGAAATATTATGCGTACATGCATGGCTTTTCATATGCATTTACATTTGATAGAACCTTTGGGCTTTTCATTAGATGAAAAGCATCTCAAAAGAGCAGGTATGGATTATGTAAAAAATATGCATTATACGATCTATCCAAATTGGAAAGCATTTCAAGAAAAAAACAAAGGTTCTTTTTACTATGTATCACGATATGCTACAAAGACACCTGATGCTTTTGATTATACAAATACGGAAGAAGATATATATCTTGTCTTTGGAAAGGAAAGTACAGGAATTCCAAAGGATATTTTGTATGATAATTTGGATCGCTGTATGCGTATTCCTATGGTAAAAGAAGCAAGAAGTTTAAAAGAGATCAAAGATTGTTTTGATAAATTTAAGATAAAAAAAGAAGAACAAGATTATTGCCAGTACCGCAT
>CALBJM010000178.1 GCA_937893225.1 uncultured Erysipelotrichaceae bacterium
AGTATATTGAACGCAGATCAAGTCAATGGTAAGTGTCAATTAGAAGACTGTGATTGTGATCACTATTGTTATAATCTCTTGCATAAGAAAGAACCTTGTGAAAAATGTATTTCAGAAGAAGCTTTTGAGAAAAAGAGTGTTTCTACAAAACTAGAATTCATTGATGATGCGTGTTATCAATTCTTTTCTTGGTATATTGAAATTGATGGTGCACCAAAAGCGTTAGAAATTGCTAAAAAAATCGATGAAAGAGATTTTGTGGATTCTAATGGTTATAGAGACCTTGTTGAAAAATACGCTGCAGAAGAAACACGCATTTATCGTGATCCATTAACAGGAATATATAATCGTGCTTTCTATGAGGAAGTAGAAAAGAATAGTACAAATCCTGCTGGTATTGCTATCATTGATTTAGATGATTTTAAATTGTGTAATGATATTTATGGTCATAAAGCTGGAGATATTGCTTTACAAACAGTTACATCAATCATTCAAAAGAATGTAAGAAGTAATGATAAGATCATTCGCTTTGGTGGAGATGAAATCTTATTGATTCTTGATGGTATTCAAGAAGATAGTTTTGATAGAAAATTGGAAAGAATTCGTTCTCAAGTACATGCGGCTGTTGTTCCAGGATTTGGCAAGATGCAGCTCTCCATTAGTATTGGTGCTGTTATTTCTACGAATCAAACAAGAGAAAACAGTATCATCAAAGCTGATCGTTTGATGTATGCGGCAAAATCTACAAAAAATAAAGTTGTTACTGCATGGAATGAATACAGAAATTTACTAGACATCAAGAAAAGTAGTCTTGAAAAGAAGCCTCTTGTTATGATCGTAGATGATTCAGAAATCAATAGATTGATGTTAAATGATATCTTAGAGTCTGAGTATCGTGTCATTGAAGCAGAAGATGGAAAAATAGCCATTGAGAAAATGGAAAAATATAAAAATGAATTGTCTATTATTTTGCTAGATATCGTTATGCCTAATATGGATGGATTTGAAGTATTAGATTATATGAATTCACATAATTTGATTCAAGACCTTCCAGTTATCATGATTTCAAGTATGAATGAAGATAATGCGATTCGTAGATGTTATGAACTAGGTATATCTGATTATATTCGCAGACCATTCTCTGCAGATGTCGTTTCTAAGCGTGTGCATAATATTGTTCGTTTGTACCAAAGACAACGAAAATTACAAGCAGAAATACGTGAGCAAATTGAAGAGAGAGAAAAGAATTCTCGTATTGTAACAACGATTATTTCTCATGTTGTAGAAAATAGAAATGGTGAAAGTGGTCCTCATGTTATTCATGTGGAACAAATTACAGAAATTCTATTGGATAAACTTACAGAACTTACAGATATTTATTCTTTAACAAAAGAAGATAAAAAATTAATCTCATTAGCAAGTGCTTTGCATGATATTGGTAAAATTGGTATTGATGAAAAAATATTGAATAAGCCGGGAAGACTTACGGATGAAGAATTCAATATCATGAAGTCACATACGACACTTGGTGCAGCTATGATACGACAAGTACAACTAGAGGAAGATGATCCAATGATTCAATATGCATATGAAATATGTAGATGGCATCATGAAAAATGGGACGGTAAAGGATATCCAGATGGATTGAAAGGAAATTACATTCCTATTTCAGCACAAGTTGTATCCATAGCAGATGTGTATGATGCGCTAGTATCAGATAGAGTTTATAAACCTGCATTTACCCATGAGCAAGCTATTCAGATGATTTTAAATGGCGAATGTGGAAAATTTAACCCAATACTTTTAGAATGTTTACTTCTTTGCCAAAAAGATATTCAAATGGCAGAGCACAAAAGTGCCCATTCAAATCGGGGGGGTTCACTATTAAGACAATAGTGAACCAATAGAATAAGAACAAGGATATAACCAATGTCATTAAGTTAAGCAAAAAAGGCTTCAATGACGGCTATGTAGGTTATACA
>CALBJM010000179.1 GCA_937893225.1 uncultured Erysipelotrichaceae bacterium
TGTTTCCTTCCACAATATTCGTAATCGATACACCGGCGTCTTCCAAAATATCTTTGATCGTGTTTAAACGTATTTTCAAATTATTTTGGTTTTGATTTCCAGCAATGATACATGCACGTTTAAAAGATAAATTTCTGCCCAATTCGTCAAAGATTTGCGACGTTAATGTTGTAGCAATCAATGTCTCATCCACATTAATTTTACTAATTTTTTTAGCATCGATATCATAGGCATCAGCTTCACTCAATAATTCTAGATTACTCCTATCAACGATTTCAGAAATAATACTTTCTGTATTGGAAGAATCTATAAATTGCGTAATAATTCCATCCGCACCATTTTTCAATTCATTCAAGATAAGATTTTCTTGGTCTGCTAATGTTTCCATTTCTGTTGTATTCACAAAATTAATGTTTACATTATCATTTTCTGATGCTTGCCGCATCCCTGCTTCAAACCTTTTCCACATATTATTACTTGAATTAGGAACAATAACCGAAATCATATACGTATTATCTTCATGCGGATACAAAAGCATATACAACATCGAAACAATCAATATCGACAATATTGTAACTGTAGTAAAAAACAAATTATTTTTTTTCATATAGATTCTTTTTCACTCCAATCACCATTTTCTAAGGCCTTTTGATTTTCAGGGGTATAAGGAATAGCCGGAAGATGGATCGTAACACGTGTACCTTCGTCCAACTCTGATTCAATGCGAATGCCATACTTTGCACCAAACCGCAATTGAATACGCTTATGTACATTGATCAATCCAACACCTGATCCATGTGCCTTTTTATGCCCCTCGTCCGATAAAATATTTTCTAGATACTCTTGTGGAATCCCAAAACCATTATCTTCAACAGTTAGATAAATATTCTCATCTTTTTTCCAGCCATGAACACAAATTACACCATCTTCATCCATATTCTTCACACCATAATAAATGGCATTTTCTAAAATTGGTTGAATAACCAATTTTACTGTGCAATATGTCATGATTTCTTCATCAACTTCAAATTTTACCTGAAACTTATTTTTAAAACGAACAGACTGAATATTCATGTAATTTTTACCATGTTTTATTTCATCTGCTATAGGAATGATCGTATTTCCTTTTGACAAAGATAAACGAAATAAAGAAGCCAATTCCGTAATCATAAATACAGCATCTTTTTGACGATTTCCATCTTCAACCATCCAAACAATAGAATCCAATGTGTTATATAGAAAATGTGGATTGATTTGTGCCTGTAATGCATCTAATTCACTTTTTCGTTTTTCTTCTTGTTCTTTGACTATATCATGCACTAGTCTTTCATTACTTTCTTCATAGATTTGTATAGTTTCCCCTAAATGTCTTACTTCCGAAGTTGCGCTAGGTAATATTTCAACACCATTTTTATTACCACTGCTTAAACCAGAAATTGACTCATCTAAAACTTTAATTGGTTTCGATACAAAACGAGAAATATAGCGATTCACAAACATCAGTACTAAAAATGTTGCAGAAAATAATAAAATAACAAAATAACGAATCCTATCGGAAGAATTGCTGACTACTTTTGTAGATACTGAAACGAGTTTCCATCCTGTATATCCTATCGTATCTGTAATAACACTTCTCTTTCTTCCGTCAAAGTCTTCTTCATATACCCCATTTTTATATAAAGCTGCTTTCATATTATTTTCTTTATAATCACCTGAAGTGATTAGCATTTGTTGTGGGTGATAAATGATCGTACCTGAACCATCAATCAAATAAATATAAAAGTTGGTATTATCAGAGTTTACAGAATCCAATATTTGTTGGACATATGAATAATTCATATCTACAAGTAAAACACCTTCACTTGTTTTTCCATTGTTTGTTAAACTTACACATCGGCTTAAAGAGATGACCCAGTTATATCTATCAGAAGATTCCACAAATAAATTTTCTACGTGCGGTGTAGAAAAATGCAGATTCTCAACTTCTTTTTTAGCGCACGTAAACCAATCTTGTTCAACGACTTTGACATTTGATTTAATAGCAGCATTTGGAGCTGCAGCCAACAATTGACCATCTTCTGAAAATAACGCAAAAGATATGAGTTTGTCTTTATTTGCTTCATAAAGCATGCTCATTTCTTTTTCACATGTATCAATAGATAAATCTATTTCTTTTATATCATTGTAATATAACGTATCTGATAATTGTCGCATTTGTTGGAGATAGTCTTCTAAATTATTTGTCGTTTGATACATAACTTGTTGCGTTGCACTTGTGATTGCTTTATTACTTTGATAGTAGAAAAATTGATATACAAGAATGCCCAATATTGCAATGATCAATGTAGAAACAACAGTAAAACTTATCAACATGAGTCCTTGGATGCTCAAGAAATGATATTTATCTAAATTTGTAAATGATTTGTTACTATGTTTATTCTGTTTCATAGGTTTTCTTGCATCTTTATCCGATATTTATTCGGTGAAACGCCATACACCTTTTTAAAAACATAAGAAAAATAGTTTGGATCTACATAACCTACCTTATGTGCAATAACATATGTTTTTTCATCATTTTTCATTAATAGATCAACTGCTTTGCGCAAACGCATTTCTGTTAAATAACTTGTAAAAGACTTTCCAATTTCTTTTTTAAATACTGTAGAAAAGTAAGCATAGGAAACATTCAAATAAGCACAAATACTTTCTACCGTTAGACTTGGATCTGCATAATTATCATTTACATAGTCTACTGCAGTTAAAATGAAATTTTTTGTCGTATTTGTACGTTTTTCATTGATCATATATTGCATTTTAAAACAAAGATTTTTCATCCATTCTGAAAGATCTTTTAATTCCAACTTTTCAATTTGAGCAATAATATCATGATAACTAATAAATATCTCAGAAACTTCCAAATTATTCGAAACCGCAAAACTATATAATTCACTT
>CALBJM010000180.1 GCA_937893225.1 uncultured Erysipelotrichaceae bacterium
TTTAAACGGCGTAAAGCACCGTATTGAAGATTGTAAAAATCTATAGAAAGAAGACAAATCTATCTATAGATAACCTGATTACCCAGATGACATACTCTTACGAGAAAATCATCTGGTTTTTATATAGATAAACTCATCAAAAAAGAAGTACTCTAGGAAACGATTCCACCTATTGTACTTCTCTAACTCTCTGCATGCTTGAGTTGCTCAAATATTTTTAATTTTCATTATATACAATCACATCTTGCAAGATAGAAAATAATTCGTTCGATACTCCCTGCAATCGATTTGAATCTTTTGTAACATCTAACGAATACACATTTATTTCTGTAATTTCATTATTTTTTACTACACATCCATATAAAGGCTTTTCTTGATCCGTCACATCATAAACCCTCAAATTTCCATATTTTTTAGAAGTCAGATCATATTGCACTCTCAACTTATCAACACCATCAAACTCATCTAATGTATTCACCTCAGACAAATCTTTCGTATTCACTTCCATGATAAATACATAGTCAAACTGCATGAATTGAAGTTCAATTTCGTTTGATGCAGTAACTGTTTGCCAAGACTCCTCTTTTAGAATTTTTGATGCCTCTGGTATTGTAGATGGCGCAACTGTTACCTGCTCATTCACATTTTTTGAAGAATCTATAACATTACCTGTAGAACAACCACACAGTAAAACCAATAAACACATTAACAATTTATTATAGCTGTACCGTATTCGATCCAGAAATATAACTTTGCTTTCCATTCGAAACCACCTTCAACGTAGCTGTAGCAACCGCATAAAGTGTATTACCAATTGTTTTATACGAAATATTTGCTGATTCAACACTATATGATGTAATGCCACTCACATTTACATAATATGTATAGTTTAAATTTACATTAGTAACTGCATTTGAACCTTTTTCATATGTGCCTTTTACATTAAAAATCACAAAGGCATGTCCACCATTTTCACAACTTGCATAAACCGAAAAGTTCTTATTAACTGGAATAATTTGTCCAAAAGGTTGGATACTTATAAAATTTTGTAAATCTTCTGCATGAATTAGTGTTTTATCAATGTCACATATTCCAAGCAAACAAATACTCATGATTGTGTCAATAATTTTGTGTAAACAATTGTAACTTTGTAAGTGTTAAATCGT
>CALBJM010000181.1 GCA_937893225.1 uncultured Erysipelotrichaceae bacterium
CGATGCGATTTTTAAATATTTCCCATGTCTACTTGATTAGGGTTGTATCAGACAGCCTTCTTGCTTTTTATTTTTGTTGACGATCCATAATTGCACCACAATTTGGACAAACTTTCTTCTCCATATTTACTTGATAATCACACTCAGAACACTTGCATTCTCTTTTATAGAAAAACCCGCTGATTGCTGTAGGATCTTCCACTTTTTCATGGATCCAATACCCATGAATCGTTTTCTTATCTTGTTCAGGAGCAGGTCGTGAAACTGTTTTTCTTGAAAAATAGCGTTGTTCCTGTTGAATCTTATTTTGTCTTGTTTTCGTATCTTCTATATATTTTCCAAATTTACTATATGCAATCGTCGACCCATATGTCATAGTTGCCATTTGATTAGCAAATCCACATAGTGCATCAAAAGGAATACAAAAATTATCACCATTCAAAAAGTTCTTGAATTCTTCCTTTGTAATACCATATTTTTGTAAAGAAGAATCCATATCATAATACTGACGCATTGCATTTAATATTTGTCTAGCATTATTGATTGTTTCATTTCTTTTTTCTTCTGTTATAACCATTTTATCATTCTCCTAAATAAAGCACGTGAACCATTTAGGCAAAGTACGTGCTCTTATTTATTTTCTTTTAAAGAAGCCAATAGGAATTTTCAGTGTATGTGTATTGGATATTTTTTCTTCTTTTTTCGTTTCTTCTACACTATTTTTCTTATCCGCAAAACTAGGAATAGAACCAGTCACAATTGGAGGCAATTCTTCTTCATCATCTCCATCATATGCATCTTCATCAGCTTTTGGAAGATCAAGATCCTCAAATGTATCTTCATCACTTGTCTCAACTTCTTCAAGTTGTTCTTCCACCGCATGAACCTCTTCATCCAAATCATTTTCGAGATTTTCTTCTTCATCATCAAATGGGCCAACTATTGGATGCACTTTTTCTTTGATTTCTGTAGGTTCTAGAAAATCTTCTTCATCTAACGCAACTTCAGTATTTACATCATGTATATCTTGCTTTTCGACAGGTTCTTCAACAATTTCTTCTTGCTCAACAAAAGGATGCTCCGCTTTTAAACGAATAGATGAGCCATCTACTTCCACTTCACGAATCAAATCGCTCTCTTCAGCAATTCTTAAACGCACCGCAATATATTGCTTAGAAGGCAATGCAATACGGAACTTCCCATGAAATACTCCCGCAAAACGTGTCTTCATATCCCATGTATCAATAACATCCACCGCATAATCAGTTTCATCATCAATAAAGAAATCTCTATACCCAGGTCTTTGGAAACCATAATAGAAAATATATTGACGCTTAATTGGTGCGTTCACATCTTCTTCGCCAATCCCACATGTACTATCCCATTCATTATTGAAAGGTGCAATTTCACTACCAGGTACTTCCTCTATGATTTGCTTTAATAAGGCAAATCTCTTATAACTCTCTCCATGTAGTTTTCCACCATGTGCCCACCAAAGAATATTTTTCTCGTTCAAATACGTTTCACCATGTCCAGGATATCCTCCACGAAGAGCCGTTTCCCAAAATCTACGAACTTCTTCTTCAGCAGTCAGATTTCCCCAACCAAATTGAATATTTCCTTCATATCCAATTTCATCTAAAACAACTGGCTTTTTGTATTCTTGACGCAAAGCATCCGTAATTTCAACAGTTTTGTACAAATCAATGCGTTGATAAGAAACATGTGTAATCCATGCTTTGCTATGATCATACAATTTCAAGCAATTATGAATAGAACGCAAATGATGATACGGATCATTCTTCACAAGAATCGATGCATTATATTCAAAATCTTCAACAGATTTCTGTTGAAATAGATCCCACTCGTTTGCCATTGACCACCAAACATTTCGATAACATGCAAACCGAGCAATAACATATTTCAAATATAAAGCATCCTCTTCACGAGACATCGATGAAAAGCCCCAACGATCATATGGATGAAATAAAATCAAATCTGCTTCAATGCCTAGATCGCCAAGTTTTTGTATTTGTTCTTCAATATTTTGAAAATATGCAGGATCAAAACGCTTCTTATCAAAGTGATTTCCTTCATCTTTTCCCATATAATCCATGAAATTATTTTCATTTAAAATAGAAGCATCCATTGGTTCTCCAACATATGGAAAATATCTTGGATCTTTCAAATTATAGACATAATGTTTTGGAAAAACACAAAAACGCATTTTATTAAATGCGGTATCTTTTAAAGACTCCAATGTTTGTTTCTTTGTTTCTTCATCTTGCAAATGCCAAACATAAGCTGTTGTACCAATAGAAACATAGGGTGTTCCATCCGCATATGCAAAATGATATGTATCTTGCACATGCACTGGTCCATGATTGTTTTCTTTTGCTGGATCAACAATGAATGTCCCCGAAATTACTTGTTTTGTAAAGCTAGCGTGCAAAACAAATGAATAGCTTCCTTCATAAGAAGGCATAAATCGAATCTTATAGACACCTTGTCCATCATAGAATCCATTGACAAATACACTTTCATCTTTTGAAGTAAAAATACCAGTGAAAGTCTGTTCAATAAATGGATTCCCTTCAGGTGTTCCATTGATAGTAGCTTCAAAAACACCCCAACGATTTACATGTATTGGATTTTCCTGTCCCATAGCAGTTCCCCTCTTTCAATTTTATAATTCAATGCATGTAGAATGCATAACTCAATACTATTGTATCGCAAAAGAATTTAATTCTACCAAAAAGAAACGCAAAAACGAGGAATATTTTCCCCGTTCTTCCTAATGTGTTAAAATTTCTCTAGATTCTTTAGAATTCAATTCTACGATTTTATTAAAATATGCGTCCTGATCTAAATCTCCTTTTTCTAGAATCGTTTCTATATTTCCATCTTTGATATATACCAATCTAGAGGAAAAAGACGCAATCAATGGATCATGCGTAACCATAACGATCGTTACACCATTTTTTTGGTTCATCTCTTGTAACAATTTTAACAATTCACTAGAATTCACACTATCCAAGTTACCTGTTGGCTCATCTGCCACAATAATACGTGGATGATTGATCAAAGCTCTGCATATAGCCCCACGTTGTCTTTGTCCACCTGAACATTCATGTGGATATTTATGCAGCAATTGTGTAATTTGCAATTCTTCTGCCAATTGTTTTACACGTGTATCGATCTCAGCTTTTGATACATGTGCAAGTGCTAAAGGCATTGCGATATTTTCATACATCGTATGTGTATCTAAAAGATTAAAATCCTGGAAAATAAAGCCTAGATTTTGATATCGAAAATGTCCAATATCATTGGCAGACATTGTCCTGACATTTTTCCCATTGATCAAAACTCTACCTTCCGTACATTCATCAATAGTAGAAATATTATTAATAAATGTAGATTTTCCAGAACCACTTGGTCCCATGATACCAACAAATTCACCTTCTTTTACTTGAAAATTTATATCGTGTAATGCTTCGAAAGCATTTGGTGTTGCATAATTATATACTTTCTTTAAATGTATTGCTTCAAGAACTACTTTTTCTTCCATGTTTCCTTCTCCTATTTCTTCAAAATGATACTTCTGTAATACAACAATGAAATAATGCCACAGATAATAACTGGCAACACACTACCTATCAATAAGATAAGAATATGATTCAAAGCCAACACACCGCCAAGATACAATGTTGCAAATATATTCACTAAATACAATAAAATCACTATCAAGATGAATGTATATAATTTCACCACTTCGCTGCGTATAATTCTCTTACTAGCTTCAGGCAAATATCCAATATGGGATAAAGTCTTAAATTTTCCAGATCTATCACTCATTTCATTCGCAAACTTAAACATGATGGATAAAGAAAGTAAAGCATTCATCGCAATATATGTAATCATAACAAGTAATTGATATACTGGATTATCTGTACCAGTTAACAAAGAAACAAGTAATGTACTACTTATAATGAACAATAAAATACTGAACTTCAAAACTTTTAAATCATTTCTAAAGAACCCTGTAGAAATGATCTTTTCCGCATCATGAATATGATTTTTAATATTTTTATCAATCAAAGGAAGAATGAGATCATCTAAAACCATCACAAACCCTGCCAAAGAAGCAATCGTACAAATCAACACAAGAGATTTTTCATAATAAAACATGAAAAT
>CALBJM010000182.1 GCA_937893225.1 uncultured Erysipelotrichaceae bacterium
TCCAAGGTGGTGCAAGATTATTGAACAGAGCAACATCTCAATACAAGCAGCCAGGTTCCTCTGTAAAACCAATCTTATCGTATGCTCTAGCCTTTGAATATCTTGGTTATTCCTTAGATGAAACATTAATGGATAAACCAATACCTTTCCCAGGAGAAGCAAGAATATTACAAAATGCGACTGGCAGTTATAAAGGTGAGGTTTCCATCAAAGAGGCAACAGCCTATTCTTACAATATTCCAGCAATTCTTACTTTAGAACATGTTACCGCAAAGATCGGCGGTGATGCCGTAGTGCAATATATGAATAATATTGGCTTTTCGAAAGCAACAACAGATAACTATCATATGTCTTATGCGATTGGTGGTAATGCCTTTGAAACAACTGTTGAAGAATTAGCTGGTGCACATGCGGCAATTGTAAACTTAGGTGTTTATAACCAACCGCACACAATTCGTAAACTTGAAACAACGGATGGAGATATTTACTATCCAGAAAATCAGAATCGAAGAGTCATATCTTCAGGTAGTGCTTGGCTAGCAGATCAATTGATGGAATATAACGTTTCATCTGGCATATTTAACTACATGCAAGTATTAAAAAGAGATTATCCAGTATATGCAAAAACTGGTACAACTGACTGGGGATCTGATGGTTTACAATACGGAATTCCACAAGGTGCAATGAAAGATAAATGGATGGTTGCGTCTACTTCACAATATACAAATGTAGTTTGGGTAGGTTACGATAAAGCAGTTGCTTACGCTGGAACATACTTTCCTACTTGGAAAGCAATCATGAATATTCCGGGAAAAACGCAAATTGAATTATTAAATGCAGAAGAAGAAGCAGGTGGAGATCTAAGTGGTGTACAAATGCCAGATGATATCACAACTGTAACATATGCTAGTGGTACATGGCCGCACATTTCTGGTGTTTCTGATGATATTACTTCCTATGTTTCAACAACTGGTTTAGCAAATACACCAACGATTTATCAAGCTGGTGAAGAAACAAATTTTGCTGCAAGTTATTCCAATAATATTATGTATATTGATTGGGGAGCTAAAAAAGGATGTTATGCTGGTACACAAGATATCTCATTACGAGATTCTTATGAGAATAAGGAAGCAAGTGGTGCATGCTTAGCAACTAGCGCTTGGGCATATGGTACAAATCCTTTATTTACCGCAGAAATCTACCAAGATGACAACTACGTAGGTACTGTCACAAGTAAAGATGGCTTATATGGCGGTTATGTTGGTGATTTAAATAGTGGTACGATCAAAGTTTGTGGTTGGTGGTCAAATGGATCACATACTTCTTCTGGTCAATGCGTTATTGCTAAAGACTGGAATAATACAGATAGTCAATAAATGAAAAGGTATCGCAATGATACCTTTTTCTTTGCAAAAAAAAGCATTACACTTCCGTGTAATGCAATCACATTTCTGGTTTTAATGAACGTGACATCAAAACTTTAATAGATTCTTTAGGCGATTTTCCTTCATACAAAATTGCATAAACTTCATCTGTAATTGGCATATCGATACCACGCTTTTTTGCTTCATCATGAACGACTTTGCATGCTGCTACACCTTCTACAGTTTTTTTATTTTCTTTCCAGAAATTATCAGCTGAACCATCCTTGCCAATTTGAAGACCAGCAGTAAAGTTTCTAGAATGCATTGAAGTACATGTAACGATCAAATCTCCTACGCCATCTAAGCCTAAATACGTCTCTGGCTTACCACCCATGGCAACACCATAACGCATCATTTCGGCAAGACCTCTTGTCATCAAAGCTGCTCTAGCATTATCGCCTTGTCCAATACCTTCCAATATGCCAGATGCAATTGCCATAACATTTTTAATAGCAACGCCAATTTCAGCCCCAATAACATCTGTATTTCTATAGACTCTAAAATAGTCGTTAGAAAATAATTTTTGGATGACTTTGCATGCTTCTTCGTTATCACTAACTGCATTTAAACAAGTAAGTTGTCGAATGATTACTTCTTCTGCATGGCTTGGGCCTATCAAGCTAACAACAGCTTCTCTTTTTTCTTCAGGAACAAACCTTTTGATAACTTCTGAAAGTCTTTCATGTGTTTGTGGATGAAAACCTTTAGCAACATTGATAATAATCACTTTCTTTTCCGTTAAATCACAAACTTGTTTTAATACTGATTCAAGAGCTCCTGATGGTACCGCCACAAGTATAATATCTGCATCTCTAACACATTGAATATCATTTGTTGCTTGCACAGCAGGATTGATTTCTGCATCAAAGTATTTTGTATTGTGATGATTATTTTGGATATCATTGATTTCGTTATCGTCGATTCCCCACATCACAACATCATTTCCATTATCCGCAAGTGTTTGTGCAAGTGCACTTCCCCAACTTCCAGTTCCTAACACTCTGATTTTCATTCTGATACCTTCTTTCTAGCAATAATATGAATTGGCGTACCTTCAAAATCAAATGCTCGACGCAATGTATTTTCAATGAATCTTTGATATGTAAAATGCATAAGCTTTGGTTCATTACAACTCAAAACAAATGTTGGTGGTTGTATTGCGACTTGCGTTGCATAGTAAATTCTAAAACGCTTTCCATTTCTCGCTGGAGCAGGTGTTGTAATTTGTGAATCTGCAATAACTTCATTTAAAATGTTTGTTGGAACACGACGAATAGAATTTTCATATACTTTATCCACCTCTGGAATAATCGTATCTACACGCTGTCTAGTAAGTGCTGAAACATACAAAATTGGTGCATAGGCAAGATAAGCAAATTCATTACGCACCTTTTCTTCAAATTCCACCATTGTATGCTCATCTTTATCTATTGCATCCCATTTATTAACAATAATGATAATTGGTTTTCCAGCCTCGTATGCATATCCAGCTACATGCTTATCTTGTTCACGAATTCCCTTTTCACCATCTATTAAAAATAATGCAACATCACACTTTTCAATTGCACTCATTGCTCGCAATACAGAATACTTTTCTACTGATTCGTACACTCTTCCCCTTTTACGAATACCTGCTGTATCTACTATGACATATGGTTTACCATTGACACGAAATGGTGTATCAATTGCATCACGTGTAGTACCTTGTATATTGGAAACAATGGAACGGTCTTCTCTTAAGATAGCATTAACAATAGAAGATTTCCCTACATTTGGTTCCCCAATAACTGCAATATGGATACCCTCGGATTTTCCCTTTGCTTTTTCATCTGGCAAAAGTTCTATACATTGATCAAGCATATCCCCAATACCAATACCATGCACCCCACTCACGGCAATCGGATCACCAAGTCCTAAATTATAAAATTCATAGATATTCATGATACGAGAAGCATCATCAATTTGGTTAACAGCTAATACAACTGGTTTTTTACTTCTCTGCAAAAGTCCAGCAATATATTTATCATCATCACTCAGTCCACTTTTGCCATTGCAAACCATTAAGATAACATCTGCTTCTTCGATTGCAATTTGTACTTGTGCTCGAATTTCTTCTTGAAATGGTTGATCTTCCAACTGAATTCCACCAGTATCAATAATCTGAAAATGATTGCCTACCCAATCCGCACTCGAATAAATTCTATCACGTGTTACGCCAGGAATATCTTCAACGATTGAAACCCTTTGTCCCGCAACTCTATTAAAAATTGTCGATTTTCCTACATTTGGTCTACCAACAATCGCTATTGTTCCAGTTTTCATGCATTGTCCTCCTGTATATATTTTTCGCACAATTGATAAATTTTATCAGTTACTTCATCAATTGTCATGTTACTTGTATCGATTTCAATAGCATCTTCTGCCTTAGACAATGGAGATGCTTTTCTATGTGTATCTTGATAATCTCTTTCTGCAATTTCTTTCGCTATCGTTTCAACGTCACTAGTAGGAATGCCCATACGTACATCCTGATCATATCTTCTTTGTGCGCGCGCTTCAGCAGAAGCGGTCATAAATACTTTTACTTCAGCATCTTTTAATACTACTGTACCAATATCTCTGCCATCCATAATAAAGCCTTTACTTTTTGCCATTTCTTGTTGACGATGAACAAGTTCACTTCGCACAAGAGGATGTTTTGATACTGAACTTGCTGCTAAAGAAACATTGTCATTTCGAATTGTAGTCGTTACTTCTTCACCATCTAA
>CALBJM010000183.1 GCA_937893225.1 uncultured Erysipelotrichaceae bacterium
ACAAAGCTTGGTATTACTTTGGATGATACATCTAAAGTAGAACCAGTTGCAAAAAAAGCTACACCTGTTCAGCAAACACCACAACAACCAAAGAAAAAGCCTGCACCTAAAGCGAGTCCTTCCGTTACTTCTGGATATCAATTTAAACCAGTAATTTCTCCAATTTTTGGTGTAGATGAAAAGGATCTTGATGCGGTCAAGAATACTGCAAAAAAGTATACACAAAAAGAAAAGATTACACAGGATTCTAATATCTCACCTATTATTTCCCCAATGTATGGAAGAGATGCTGAAGATAGTCCTAGTATGATTGCGGATACAGTTGCAAAAAGTGAGATTCTTGAAAAAACTGTAGGTAATGCAAAAAGTTTTAAAGCAGAAGAAGATATTCCAGAATTTTCTTTAGATGATATTCTTTCAGCAAGTGATAAAGAGTACAAAGAAGAAAATCAATTAGAAGAAACTGCTAAGATGAATAAAGTGTTCCCTGAACAGCCAGATGATGAAACACTTGTTCTTGATAAAACAAAGTTTCCTAGTGATGAAGGATTAGACTAATGCAATATTATTTTATTGGTATCAAAGGTACAGGTATGTCTTCTTTGGCATGCATGTTAAAAGATCTTGGAAATGATGTATGTGGTTCAGATCTTTCTAAGCATTTCTTTACTGAAAAAGGTTTACTAGAAAGAAATATTCCGATTTATGATTTTGATCCATCCAATATCAAAGATGGAATGCATGTCATTATTGGTAATGCATTTCTAGAAGATTTCCCTGAAGTCATTGCTGCAAGAAATAATCCAACATGCATTTGTGCAAGATATCATGAATTTCTGGGTGAGTTTTTGAAAAAATATCATTTGATTTCTATTGCTGGATCACATGGAAAAACTACTACTACTGGTATGCTTGCTTCAGTTATGAACCAAAAGAAGAATACAGGTTATTTGATTGGTGATGGAACTGGACACTTAGAAAAAGATACAGAATATTTTTGCTTAGAGTCAGATGAATTTCGCAGGCATTTTCTTGCGTATCATCCTGAATATGCAATCGTTACAAATGTAGAAATCGATCATGTAGATTATTTTAAAGACGATGCTGATTATAGAAGTGCATATGAAGAGTTCGCTAGAAATGTAACAAAAGCAATGGTCATTTATGGCGAGGACAAAGAAGCTAGAAAATTAGACACAGGGGATACGAAAGTCTATTGGTATGGTTTAAGCGATACAGATGATATTCAGGCTATCAATGTAGATGAAAGACGGGATGGAATGGATTTTGATGTTCTATTTGAAGGTAAGC
>CALBJM010000184.1 GCA_937893225.1 uncultured Erysipelotrichaceae bacterium
GTTCACACATGTCTGCATACGTTTGACAAATATAAGATACAAGTGTTTTAGGCACAGAAGCATTGACAGCATACATGCTCATATGGTCTCCATTGTACGTACACCAACCAAGTGCTAATTCACTGAGGTCTCCTGTTCCTACAACAAGTCCATTTTCCATGTTTGCTGCATCCATAAGGATGTATGTGCGATATCTTGCTTGTGCGTTTTCATATGTCGTATCGCCTTCTCCTTTGTATGTTCCGCCGTGTCCTAATTCTTGTAAATGGAGTTGTACGCCTTTTTCAATAGCGACTTCACGGATTTCTGTGTGAAGGGCTTGCATGAGGTGTATAGCATTGTTGTATGTCAGAGATGTCGTATTGCCATGGTTTGGTAATGTGTAGGCAATGATATGGATCTTTGGTTCAATCTTTTGTGCTTCGTGCATGACAAGAAGTGCTAATGTACTGTCCAAGCCTCCAGAAACACCAATGACAAGGTTATAGATGTGGGTAGCGCGTACTCTTGTTGCTAGGCCATTGGCTTGGATCTGCAAGATCTTTTTACATCTATCAAGACGCGTTTGTGCATCACTTGGTATAAATGGATTTCTTGCGATATAGTAGTTTTCTTCTTGTAAGGTTTTACACAAAGCATCTACAGAAATGTCGTTTGTGTTTGTGATTGCTGGAATACTTGCTTGAATGCGTTGATAGCCTTCTTCGCTTTCAAATGTACTTTGATGTGTACGATTATATTGGATCTTTTCTAAGTCAATGAGTGCAGTTTCACAATGGTTTCCACTTGTAAATATCGATTCTGCCAACATCGTTCCATTTTCTGCAATCATACTATGTGCACTGAAAACTAAATCTGTAGAAGATTCTTGCATGCCGCTAGAAACATAACAATACCCACAATAACAACTACTACTCTGTTGTAAGACCATGTTTCTGCGATATTCTTGCTTACCAATAACTTCATCCGATGCACTCAAATTCACGATAATATTTGCACCTTGCAAACAAGCATGTGTACTAGGCTTATCTGCTACCCACAAGTCTTCACATATTTCAGCACCAATAACTACCTCACTATTTGTATCTTCTAGCAAAAAATGTGTACCAAATGGAATTGTGTTTCCAAGAATGTCAATCGTTGTGTTCAAGATTTGTTTTCCAGAAGCAAACCAACGAGATTCATAAAATTCTGAATATGTTGGAATATAAGACTTTGGTACAACGAGCTTGATTTGTCCATCAGACAAAAAGATAGCACAATTGTATAAGCAATTATCTTTGCGTAGTGGTGCACCAATCACAACGGTTA
>CALBJM010000185.1 GCA_937893225.1 uncultured Erysipelotrichaceae bacterium
AAGTATCCAATTGTTCTTGTTGCATTTTTGTTTCTTGTATAGCAAATATATCCGCATCTACATCGCAAAAGAAATCCATGAATCCTTTTTTGAGACATGCACGCAACCCGTTCACATTCCAAGACACAAATTTCATCGTTTCAATTCCCTTGTTTCTTCCGCTAACCATGCTTTTTCTTCTGCATTGAGATAAGGAGAAAGCTTATCAAATACCATCTTGTGATATGCATTGATTTGTCCAATTTCAACATCGTCTAAATACTTTGTATCAATTGCTTCTAAATCATATGGACAATATGTCATTGCTTCAAACTTTAACCACTGCCCATAGAAATTCTTAGTATCTTTTACAACAAGCAAATCATTTTCTATACGAATACCTAATTTATGTGGAAGATAAATACCAGGCTCATCTGTAACGATCATACCTTCTTCCAATGGAACAGAAGGTCTAGCAGCAGTAGGCATACCCCAACGAATGCCATGTACACCTTCATGTACACCTAACACATGACCAACACCATGGCCTGTACCGCATTGATAATCAATATTGATATTCCACATTGGTCTACGTGCCAAAATATCTAAGTTATTTCCTGTAGATCCCTTCAAAAATACTGCAGCCTGTAAATCAAGATGTCCTTTCAAAACAAGTGTATAATACATCTTTTCTTCTTCTGTTAAAGGACCACATGCAATTGTACGTGTAATATCTGTAGTCCCATCTTTATACGTTCCACCAGAATCAACAAGTAAGAAACCCTTCGGATGCACTGCAGAAAACTTTTCTTCACTAGCTGTATAGTGCATCATAGCACCATTTTCTTGATATGCTGAAATCGTAGTAAAAGATGGTTCAATGTAGTCTTCTTGTTCAGCACGCAATGCATACAATTTATTTTGTGCACTCACTTCACTCATTGTATCGCTTGCTACAGTATCTTTCACCCATTTGATGAATTTCACCATAGCTACACCATCTTTCACCTGTGCATTGTGCATCACCGCAATCTCTGTATCATTCTTTACAGACCTAAAATGCATAATCGGTGAAATTTCATCAATGATTTCATTATCTTCCGCAATATTTGTATACAACTTTGTATTTAAAGAACTCAATTGAACCCAAATTCTCTGATGATGCAATTTTGCAATATCTTCACCAAGATCATCATATGCCTTACATGTTACACCATTATCTTTTAAATACTCTGTGACATCCACTGTCTTTTCTGCATCTACATAATAATTCACACTATCTTTTGTCACCAATGCAAAAGCATATGCTACAGGTGTGCAAGGAATATCATTCCCACGAATATTTAACAACCAACAAGGATCTTCCAACATCGTTAATACAAGTACATCTGCGCCTTTTTTATGCATTTCTTCATATTTTAATTTTTTGCAAATCAAA
>CALBJM010000186.1 GCA_937893225.1 uncultured Erysipelotrichaceae bacterium
CTCTATGCTCTTTTAAACGAAAAATATCCGCATAATTATGTATCCAGCCTTCATTAATAAAGCGTGCAAGCGTTGCTTCTGACATACCATCCACATCCATGCCTTGTTTCGATACAAATCGCGCAAATTTCTTTAATTTTTTAGCAGCACAATCCAAATTTGTGCACTTCAATGTTTTAGTTCCGGAATTCTCACTCACATCAACTTTCGTAGGTGCACCACAAACTGGACAATATGAAGGAATATCCAAATTACCTTCTATCTTAGACACGTGAATGATCTTTGGGATGATCTTATTTGCTTTGATAACCGATAATACAGTTCCTTTGCCACCGATACCCAATCTTTCGCATTCTGAAATATTGCACAAAGAAGCACGTTTTACAATTGTACCTTCAAGCTCAACAGGCTCAAACACCGCAACAGGCGTGATTGTAGAAGCTGCACAAGACCACTCCACATGATCCAACCTGCTTTCCACAGATGTATCTGCCCATTTAAATGCATATCCAGCCCTTGTGGCATGATGTCCAGTTACAGAACCTGTAGAAGCATAGATCGTATCATCATATGTAATGACAAGTCCATCAACTGGATATGGATTGATTGCATCTGTAACTTTCTTCGTCCATGCTTGCACAATGGAATTGATGGAAGCATATGTTGGAGATTCTATACATTCATGTGCAACGACTGTGAATCCAAGTTTTTGTAAAAAATCCATCTGTTTGCCCCACGAAGAAATCTCTTGATCTGTATGAACAAGCGTGAATGGTATCCAATGGATCTTTCTGCGTTTAACTTCTTCAATATCTTTCAAGGTCAATGAACCTGAAGCAAGATTTCGAGGATTTGCATAGTCCTCACCAGATTCCAGGACAAATTGATTAAAATCTGCATACGAAATAACAGCTTCACCGCGAATGACCAAATGTCCTTTTTCTTTTATTTTCGGAAGAATTCCAGTGATGGCAGAAGCAAGATGCGTGATATTTGTCCCAATATGGCCATCACCACGTGTAACAACTTTTGTTAATTTACCTTTGTCATATGTCACAACAAGTGTCAAACCATCCAGTTTCCAAGACAACCAAATTTTTCTTTTATCCGCCCATTTTACGAGATCTTCGATTTTCTTTGTTTTTGCTAAAGAAAGTGCAGAAAACTCATGTGCTTCTTTTTCCCCTACTGTAGAATCAGCAGAAACTCGCATCGTTGGAGAATCAGCTAAAATCGTTCCTGTTTCTGCTTCCAACTTCTTCACTTCATCAAATTTGGCATCCCACTCATAGTCTGTCATCAGTTCGTTTTGCCCATTATAGTAGGCATCCGATGCCTGGTTGAGTGCATCTACGAGTTCTCGCATTTTTTGCAGTTTTTCAGTATTTTCCATTATTCGCCTTTCTTTTTTAGCCCAGGGAATATCGCAATTTTCTTTACACCATATGGATACGTAAATGCAATATCCAACATCTCACGCTTCACTTTGATAATAACGCCTTCTCCAAACTTTGGATGGATCACAGTGTCACCCTTTTTAAATTTTGTCTTTGAAGGAACTGTCTTTTGTTGTGGTTCTTGTACATAATCATCTTCTGCAGATTCTACAATTCTATGATTCGTATGTGCTCCACGAATGAAGTCCGCATAACTTCCACTATATCCACCATGTTGATAGGAACCAGGTGCTTCTACAAGATATTGCGGGTCAATTTCTTTAATAAAGCGACTTGTTTGACGTGTTCCTTGTATCACAAAAGAAAATCCACCAGCTTCT
>CALBJM010000187.1 GCA_937893225.1 uncultured Erysipelotrichaceae bacterium
GGGATTATACACAACGAAAGACTTTGTACATTATGAAGATAAAGGACCGGTATTATTTCCAGACAATGATTTAGATAAGCATGGTGTATATTCTGGATCAGCATTTGTTGAAAATGATACAATTCATTACTTTTATACAGGTAATGTAAAATATTTCGATCAAGATAACTACGATTATATAAATCAAGGTAGAGGTTCTAACACGATTCATGTAACAAGTAAAGATGGCGTTGTCATGAGTGAGAAGCGTTGCGTATTGACCAATGCAGATTATCCAAGTGATATGTCTTGTCATGTGCGTGATCCTAAAGTATTTCAATATAATGGCACGTATTATATGGTTCTTGGTGCAAGAGATATTCATGGTAAAGGGATGGTCTTGTTATATGAATCCAATGATCTTGAAAATTGGAAATATAAGAATCGTATTACGAGTGAAGAACCATTTGGATACATGTGGGAATGTCCAGATTTGTTTGAAATCAATGGGAAGTGGTATTTAACATGTTGCCCACAAGGTGTAGAACAGAATGGTTTTGATTATGCTAATGTACATCAATCCTGTTGGATGAAAATTGATGCAGATTTTGACAAGAATGTATTTTCCGTTAAAGAAATTCATCAATTGGATAGAGGAACAGATTTTTATGCACAACAATCTTTTTTGGATGAAAAGAATCGAAGAATAATGATTGGTTGGCTAGGCATTCCAGATGCAAACTATACGAATCCTACGGTGGATCATCAATGGCAACATGCTTTAACGCTTCCTAGAGTGATTGTCGAGGAAAATGGTTATTTGTGTCAAAGACCAATTGAAGAAATTGCACAATTAAAACACAATAGAAAAACATATAGATTACAAGAAGAAATACGATGTGTATTACAAAAGTATTCCTGCGATATCTACTTTGAAACATGTAACGCATTTGTGATGCATTTGAAAAAAGGGTTGTCATTAATATATGAAGATAACATATTACAATTATGCTTTGATGCAAATGGATATGGTAGAACAAATAGAAAGGTATATTGTGAAAAATTGACAGATTTGCAAATATTTATAGACACTTCAAGTGTGGAAATATTTGCGAATCACGGTGCAATTACATTTACAAGCCGTTTCTATACCAATGAAACAGATTTTTCCTTCGTTGGGGATGTGGAAGGTACAATGGATTTATATGAAATGGGTGACTTTTCGATAAAAAGAGACGAAGAAAAAGGTTTGTGCGTTATCGGAGAAGCATTAATAGATTTTGTGCCAGATGTTAAGGGGTGTGCATTAAAGGACGTACCTTCTTTTCACAGAGCTGCAGGTGGCGCACCAGCTAATGTAGCTGGCGCAGTCAGCAAAATGGGTTTGCCAGCAAAGGTCTTAACAAAACTTGGTAAAGATGCTTTTGGAGATTATATCATTAAAATTAAGTGGAATTGATATAACTTATATTCTTAGAGATACACAATATGAAACTTCTTTAGCATTTGTTTCTTTAAAAGAAGATGGCAATCGTGACTTTGCTTTCTATAGAAAAAATAGTGCAGACTTGCAATATAATAAGGAAGATATACCACAAAATGTATTAGATGATTGTGGAATGATCCATTTCTGCAGCGTTGATTTGGTAGAATCACCAATGAAAGAAGCTCATCGTAGATTGATTGAAATGGCAAGGGAAAAGAATTTACTTGTATGCTTTGATCCAAATTTAAGGTTGTCATTGTGGAATAGTGCAGATACATTAAGAAAAACTGTTCTTGAATTTCTCCCTTTAGCGGATATTGTGAAAATATCTGATGAAGAGTTGGAATTTATAACAGGAAAAACCAATATAGATGATGCTTTACCATTGCTTTTACAGAAGCACACAAAGTGTGTTGTATATACAATGGGAAAAGATGGAGCAAATGTATATACAAAGCAATTCACAGCAATCAGCAAAGGAAATGCTGTAGAAGTTGTGGATACAACAGGCGCAGGTGACTCATTTATAGGTGCATTTGAATATCAGTTGTTGAGGGATTCTGTTGATGATATTGAAACAGTTTCTCAACAAACATTTGAAGAATATTTAGAGTTTGCAAATGCATATGCCGCATATACGACAACAAAACAAGGTGCTTTATCTGCAATGGCAGATGCTAAGACATTTGAAACTTGGTATAAAAAAATACATATTTAGTAATTTTAAAAAAGCAATATATGAACAAGCGTTATACAAAATGTGTAACGCTTTTTTACGTAATAAGGGAAGATAAAACCACGTGACAAATTGATGAAGTTCACAATTGAATAGTATGGTTTAAGTTCGCTTATATGAACTAGCAGAGTAAGTGGAAACTATTATTGAAAGAATAATAAGGAAAAGGTGAAATAAGGATAGATTGTATTTTTATATCAACCATAGCAATGATGGGCTCTTTTTGGCCAGTAGAGAATGTGAGATTTGCGCATGATAAAGAGGTTTTTTTGAATAGTTGTTTGTTACAACTACAATCAGGAAAGATCGCATGTATTCATGGTTCAAGTGGTTCAGGTAAGTCTAATTTATTAAAGTGGCTGATGCGATTTTGAAATATGCAAAATGGTAGAATAGTTGTAAATGACGCTGATGTAAGAAGGATTTCAACTAAGCAGCTAAGAGATATGGAAAGTTATGTGATGTAAGAAACGCATTTATTCTATGATTCCATTGCAAATAATATCGCAATAGCTAAACCAAAAGCAATAAAACAAGAAATCATCGATTCACGATTTTATTACGATACTTTCAAAAGGAAATAATACGTGAGTTGAAGAATTCGGTGATACACTTTCTGATAGAGAAAAGCAGAGGATTGGTATAGTAAGACCATTTCTGTATGATAATCTATTGATTTTATTGTACGAGCCGACTTCCAATCTAGATGCTGTAAATGAAGGAATGATTTTGAAATCATTGAAAGAAGATGAAGATGGGAAAACAATTGTTTTAGTGTCATATAGAGCGTCCGCATTAAATATATCGGATGAAGTATATGAAATGAAGAGCTGTAGAATATCCTAGTTACAAAAAAAGTTGTTTAAAAAGCAAGGCATCCGGTCAGAAGGATGTTTTTTTATGTATAGAGTATTGAAATTGTTCAATTTTTATAAAATTGAACAAAGAACAATAAAAAGCATATATATGCGATTAT
>CALBJM010000188.1 GCA_937893225.1 uncultured Erysipelotrichaceae bacterium
AGCACCACCCGCTTTTGTTGATGCATTTGTTCCACTTCCGCCAGCGCCTGGACCTGTTAAAGTCCCATCAACGATCGAATACCCGCCGTGACCACCAGCAACCCAACCGTCACCAACATTTCCGGCTATGTTTTTAATCACTATAAATCCAGAATTATAACCTGAACAAGCTTCACCAGCCTTTTGAGCTTCAGCAGAGATGTGTCGTTGTGCCCCACCACCATAACCTCCTCCGATTGAACACAAACCTTCTATTGTGGTTGTTCCCCCACGACAAGCAATACCAGAATTTGAGGTGTTTCGGTTACCGTTTGAACCGCCAGCCCCCACGGTAATATTAAGAACTGTTCCTTTAGATAATTTAATTTGCCCGATAAACACACCACTCGAGCCACCAGAAGCAGTACAACCGCCGCCACCTCCACCGACAACCGTGATACGATAGTTTTGTGATGTAGGAATTGTGTAACTATAAGTCCCTGCTGTACGTGTAGAAAATAAGACAGTGTTCACAGGTAGAATCTTAAACATTAATGTAGAAGCATGATAAACTTTTCCAATATTTCGACTACATTTAATGGTACTAATCGATTTGTTTCCTTTATATATTGGCATAGTTTAATTAATCTTTCAGAGTGTTAATGATAGCTAAAGTTTTAAAAATACATAATTTAAGAACATTGAATCGTACGACTGTTTTTATAAAAATTGAAATTTAATATGTATCGTACGAATCGAAGGTCTATAGTTAAATGGCTCAAGAACGCAGGGAATAGCAATGTCTAACTATCAAATAAATCAATCAGTTGTTCAAGATTTGCAGACAGACAAAAACACAATAATTGATAAATTTAATTCGAATAGAATTGTGTCAATTCCACAGGATATTGTTATTACATTTGATAGCGGCGTGTTGACATTGATATCAGGTAGTAAATTGTATGTCCCGAATGGTTTTGAATCAGATGGCACAACACCAAAATTTGATATATTTATTTTGCAAAAAGATGTTATATCGACAAGAAATTCATCAGTAAAAGAGTTTTATATGTATGAAACAAAGAATGATGTAATATCTCAATGGGGTAATTCAAGTTTTTGCATAATTAGTTCAGGAACGACAGCGCCAACAGGAAAAACTTTTATGTGCTGGTATGACTTGAATGATAATAAAATTAAAGTAACAAAAGATTCGGGAGCAACATGGGAAGATCGCGGAATGAGTTTTCCTTTCTGTTTGGCTACATCTAGTGATACAGCAATAAAACAAGTTGATCAATTGTTTAATGGTTTTGGATATATTGGTTCAACTTGTTATATTCTTCCAGGTGTTACTGGATATATTCCAAAAGGGTTAAATTCAGACGGAACATTAATTAATGAAATAATTACACAAACAAAAGTGTCTATAACAACTGTTACTTCATCATGGGGTACTGGTTCAGAAACCTTTTTCTTTAATGGTGTTGATAGTTATATTCATCGTGCATCAAAAAATTGTTTTTATCAAGCAACGCAACCTATAGTTAAAGATGTTGAAAATTATTGGTTTAACACAGCATCTGGAAAATATTATGAAACAAAAGATTCTGGATTAACATGGACAGAATTTAAAGCAATTCCAGCATTCACAATTACTTTTGATAATAGTTTAATTACTTCTTTAAAATCTTGTGGTGTACATGAACTAGTTAATTCAAATGCAACGAATTTATCTGACTATGGAAGAGAAATTATTTCTGGTTTAGGAAAACCTTCAGACAAATATATTGATCTGACTGTCGGGGCTTCTGGAACGACTTATATTGCTCCAATGAATGGCTATATTTATTGTAGTGGTCATGCCAATGCTTCACCTGCATATATATCAATTGATATTCCAAACTTACAATATTGTGGAATAAATGGTAATGAAGGACATGATTTAACAACAAATCAAATAGCATTAAAAATTGGTGATAAATTTACTCTACGCTATAGTAACACAACAATTAATGCTTTTAGGTTTGTTTATGATGAAGGGTGCTCTTAAATAGTCTGCTAAATCGTACGACAGATTTAATAATAAATATTTAAATCAATGTTCTTTTTATTAGTTAAAATAAAGGAGCATTGACATGGTGTCATATACAGTTAAACAAACAGTTGTTGAAAATTTAAATGCAGATCTTGATGGAAAACAACCAGCGGGCGATTATCCTACAAATGCTTCTTTAACAGAATCTCTACAATCAAATCTGTTGAATTACACAACGAACCGAATTCTTGAAATTCCACAGGATATAAAGCTTGAGTTAAATAACGGCACATTGACATTAAAAGCTGGCAGCAAGGTTTATATTCCAAACGGATTTGAATCTGATGGAACAACACCCAAATTTGATGTGTTTATTGTTAGCAAAGACGTATTGCTATCAGCTTCACTGGTAAGCAACTATTATACTTCCGGCTATGGTTGGTGTTTCAATAAAAATTTGAACAAAATACAAGGTGGAAATTTTATAGGAAATCAATTTCAAAGTGGCACTTTTGTGCAAACGGTATGCTGTATGTTTTACGACACCGCTGCAAATATTATAAGATATACCGCTGATACAGGTGCCACTTGGGAAGAAGGTTATTCTTTACCATTTGCTGTTACTCAACTGGTACACGGAACCGGTATAACATCCATTGACCAAGTCTTTAATGGTTTTGGGTATATCGGTTCAACAGAATTTGCATTACCAGGTGTTAAATATCAGTTTGCTGTTGGTACAGACAATAACGGTTTATTTAGTTCTGTTGTAAAAACTTCAAACACAGTAACAATCAGAAATAACTTAACAACGGAAACAGGTGAAGCTGTTTGTTTTTTGACCGAAGATTTTCAACCATATGCGGTTTGGCAAAATAACTATCACACTTCAGCAACACAACCAAATGACCAAACTGGAGCTGTTTGGTTTAACGGCAACGTTTTTTATCAAAATATTGGTACAAATGATTCGCCTAATTGGAAACAAAAGAATTTAATTCCTTGTTTTAACTATTCTGTGAATCAAGGAACAGTAACACAATTTAAAGGCTATGAAGTTAGCAAATTTAACTCATATCAAGACTTTGAGCTTGCTGAAAAACCATTACCTTCAAACAACTTTATTAATTTGACATTAGGTGCATCTGGAACAATCTATACAGCGCCAGCAAACGGTTGGATAAATATGAGCGTTAATTTAGCTGTTAATAATTATATGGCGTTTTTTAATAAAAACTCTGCCAACGTATCAGAGCTAATTAATATGCAATCAGCTGGCATTAATCAAAATTATACAATTGGTTTTCCAATTAGAGCTGGCCAAAAGTTTCGTGTCCAGTACGATGCTTACAACAATTTAAATAGCTTTAGATTTTATTTTGCTCAAGGAGAATTGTAAAATTTCTATTAAATGTCTAAAAATTTTACAGTTTATCTACTGTGTCTGCAGTTTTAATATTCACCATTAAAGTCGTACGACAAATTTTTAATGTAATTCTTTAGGCAATGTTCTTTTCTTTATGTGAAGGAAAGGAGTTCTGCCATGTCATCTTTTGTAATCAAGAAAACAGTTGTTGAAAATTTAGGGACTGATTTAGAATCAAAACAACCAAAAGGTGATTATAGTACAAAGGATGAAGTAGCAAATTCCATACAAGAGAATCTTCTTGACTATACTACAAACAGAGCTTTATCAATTCCTCAAGTTGTTAATTATAGTACTGAATATGTTGAAGAAAATAAAAAACGTTACCGTCTGAAAATCTTAAGAGACACCACATATTACGTTCCAAATGGGTTTGAATCTGATGGTACAACAAAAAGATTTTCAATTCGTAAAACGATTAATGACAATTATGTTGATGACGCCTTTTGGTCTGACATTGATTTACATACGGAAATGGTATTTTTTTTTACTTTAAAAATGATCAAATCTTTTTAAATTCTGAAGCACGTATTGGAAGTAATGTTACTTCAGGTGACACCGCACCTACATCATTTGTTGAGGGTAAAGCATTATGGTATGATTCAAAAAACAATTATGTAAAATTTACCAATGATTCTGGTGCCAATTGGTATAATGCGTCATTACCTTTATTGACGGGACAGCCTTTAAATACAAACACAACAGAACACCCGATTGCAGGATGGGTGAATGGTGTAACACAAGTGTTTAACGGTATTGGGTTTATTGGATCATATTTATTTTCACTACCGGGAATTAAATATTCTATTGCGAATGGTCGTGATGAAAACAACAAACCGATTGTTAATGAATATGAAACTAAAAGCGTCAAATTGTTTTCTGTCAGAAATGCACGATACAATAATAAAGTAGTTATTGTTGATGATAAACTTGATATTCGCAACGATGCGCAATTTGATGGTGATTCACACATTTATTGGAACAATGGAACAAAAACATTTCAACAGACTGTCGTTTTGGGATATTTTGATACACAATCAACATCACCTTTTAATATTGTTTCCTTTAAACAATGCATGGTAGATTCTTTTGTTACAGCAAATGCTTCGAACTTTTCAAATATAGGTAGAAGCTTAATAGCAAACATGGGCATGCCTTCACATAAAGTAATCAACCTCACATTAGGTGCATCCGGCACTATATATCGAGCCCCCGATAATGGATATATATCTATTGCTAAATCAGCAAGTACTGATAAGGGGTGGATTGCAATGAGTACAACATCAAACACATGCATCTTTAACAATGCAACATATGAAGGTTATGAAATAGCATATACAATGCCAGTACGAAAAAATGAAACTTTTCTCATTAATTATAGTGGTATGAAATCTGAAACCAACAGGTTTAGATTCATTTATTCAAACGGTGATACACCGGCTAAAGAAATCAAGAATTAACAAAATTTTGTATTGACAATTATTTTTATTTTGTATATAGTATTTTTATCAAGACAGATGAAAGGATTGCGAAATGAAAGTTGAAGAATTGTTTGATAAAATTGATTCGTTGCGTTTGAATAAAGAAACGAAATATGAATTGAAAAATGCAATTGAAGACATTATTGATAATTGTAAAGAATTGGAAGAACAGAAGAAAGAATTGGAAGAACAGAAGAAACAGTTTGACGATGAAAAAGCTAAACTTGAAGCACAGATTGTACGCTTAAAACAACCAAGCGAACAATTTATTGCAACTCTTGAAGAAGCTTTTAATCAGCATCCTGAATTGATTACTAACATTATTGATAACCGAATTGAGGAGGGGTTGCAGGTTCAATCCGAATATGTTTCCGATGTTGATGACGAACATGAAGAAATTAATCTCTATTATTTCGGTCATTGTTTGTAAAAGAAACCCGTTCATATTTAGCCATGAACGGGTTTTAATTTATTTGATAACCTTATAGAAAGTTTTAATTTTTGGGGTTCCTAAAAGTTTTTTATGAACATTCATTGACACTTTATTTTTAGCATAAACGTAAACAGATAGCCACTTAATTTCCTGTCTAAATAAACGACTGCATAAATCAAAATGTTTAATAAAATAGGAATATAAACCTAAACTACGATATTTTTTATCAATATTGTTCATAAACTTTACTGAACTTTTCTTTATATTCATCACATAAATCTTTAAACTCATCAGATGTTTTAAATGATTTGTCGTAAATAAACTTAACATCTTCATATTCAAAAACAACAACTGATGTCATTTCTTTAAGACGTTTTAAAATTTCATATTGAAAAGATTCTATCAATTCACACATTTAAACACATGATAAAAGTTGTTTCTTAAAAGAACGCTAGAAACAGTAAACTAAAATCAATTCCAATAAATCAATTCAATAATCACACAACCGCTACCAGATGTTGGGGAACCAGATGCAGTACAACTTCCTCCAAACCCATATTGCACACCATTAATTGTATGACCAGACGCTCCTTTACCGGTCCCTCCCGCTGCAACCCAAGATCCTGTGGAACCTTGAGTTCCATTTGTGTTTATATCTCCGCCTGACGCTGTTCCTCCTGCGCCTCCTGCTTGTGATGCTGCCCCTGTTGCGGCTATTCCACCATGGCCTAAACCACCTATTTGACTCAAGAAAACAGAATTTTGACCATTAGTACAGTAGTTTGATATAGCGGCACCTACAGTAAAATTGATCTTTTGACCTGATAAACTTGAGCCATATTGTTTTCTAGAATAACCAGCTGATCCACCGCCGGACGCACAATGAATTTCATGTGCGTAACCAGCAACCCCACCTGAACTGCCACCACTTCCAACGACATGGACAATACAAGATATTGTATTATTCGGAATTGTTACGGAACCAGATGATATATATGTTAAGACTCGACTAACTTTAGTTCCGTAAACTAGTCGTGAGCCGTAATAAATTCTTTTTGCTGTTTTATTGTTGCCAGTAATTTTAATTAGCTTTTTCGAGCCTTTAAAAATAGACATGTTGACACCTGCTATAATGTTTATGAATTAAGAACATCGAGTCGTACGAGTAGTTTTATAAAATTTAGGCAATAGAATATTCGTACGACTTTAAGTTCTACATACATTAAACACATCAGGAGTAGCGCAAATGTCAACGTTTACAATAAGACAAGATACAATTACAGATTTGTCCACTGCTTTAAATGATAAACAGGATAAAAATAATGCTTTAACAACAAATACTAATCAATCTATAAGTGGACATAAGTCTTTCACACAACAGTTGCCTTTTGAGGTTGTGCGAGACACCAATCAGCAAGAAGTGCCTTCACAAAATACAGCAGGTCAAATTGGTTTATATAGAAACAAAACATATACAAAAGGTGATGGATATTCATCATGGGTGCAAGGTTGTAGAAGCAGTGACGGATTCACTGTGTCAAGTCTATATGCTCGTCGTTTTCTTGAATCCGATGAAAAGGAGATTATTGCTGAATTAAACGTTAGTATTGATCCAAATGGTAAAACTTGTGCCACTTGTCCAACCCCACCAGAAAATCATAATTCTTCATCTATAGCTACAACAAGGTGGTCACGAGCAAATATCTCAATGGTTCCTGGAAACTATATAGATTTAACTTTAGGTGCAAGTAACAGTAAATATATTGCACCTGCAAATGGTTATGTAGTTTTTCAAAAATCTTCAACAGCGCCTAATCAAGAAATTCGTTTAACAAATTTAGCAAATAGACTTGTTGGTTATTCAAACACTGAAGCAACTGTTGGAAGATCTTTAGGTTGTGTTGTGCCATGTAAGAAAGGTGATACTATTTCTATTTTTTATTCTGCTGATGGTGATACACAATATTTTAGATTTATTTATTCTGCTTAAAACACGAATAAACAAAAAGACTCTTGACAAATTCTAAAAGATATGTTAAGTTCATTTTATAGTTTAAAGAAAGGTAGTTGATAAACAATGGAATGGACTGAAGATATTGTTGATAAATTAAAAGAGTTGTGGGCTGAAGGATATACAACGCAGAAGATTGCTGACATGATGCATACAACAAAAGGTACTATTATAGGCAAGGTGCACCGTCTTCAGTTACCTGCAAGAAACAAACCTGTAAATTTATGTAAAAAGCATGAATGTCATTGTGAACATACTATTGAACACAAACACACATGTAGTTGTCAACACAATAAAGTTAATAAGTCACCATGTATTGAAATTAAAGAAACAAGTATAGGTGGACATGACGAAGTTAACGAAGAAGTTGATTTGCACAACCTTTATGATGATTCTGTAAAACATGATGATCGTTGTCATAGTGAATACGGTAAAACACTGTATGAACTAAAACATGATGAATGTCGGTGGCCAATCGGAGATCCTAAATCACCTGAATTTCATTTTTGTGGTGAAAAAACAGTAAATGGAAAACCCTATTGTGCTAAACATTGTGCATTTGCATATGTAACAGTTGGTGCTGCTAAAGATTTGAAAAATATAACTTAAAGAAAAGGCCGAATTTAAAATCGGCCTTTTTGTTTATTCAGGAATAAAATAAAACACATTTGAATCTGGATTAGCTGGTAAAGTTGAGACGACTTGCATTTTGGAATTAAACCATTTATTAGTTAAAATTTGATCATCATTACTTCCATCAACAGGAGGTGTTGGAGCTAATGCATATGATGTGCCATTAACTGCATGCAAGCATCTTTAGTTTCTGCTGATTTATTTAGGAAAGATTCACAATAACCTGTATCCAAATCACCTTTTCGAAAAATTAGAGCGCCAGCCCAAGTATTAGTATCAGAATCTTGAGAAGACATGATAACATCAGTGCGTACAGTATCAGTTGACATATCAAAAGTTTTTAAAGATCTGATTGTTTGTGCATCGTTAATTGTAACTGTATCATCTAAATCCGTTTGTAAATCTTTAACTTGTTCAATCTCAAGTTTATGCGAACTAATTGGCATTTGACGATTTCCTTTAAAAGTCCATATATAAAAAGAACTATTTTAAAGATTGTCGTACAAATCAATGGGTTCAGATCATGTTTAAAACATTGGCACCTTCAGTTCGATAAAGACTCTCAACCAAACTGAAGCAATCTGCAAAATGTTCACACATTAATTTCTGTTTTTTCACAATTGGTCTAGACGGAATTAAATTTGAATCAGCAATGCAATCATTTTTTGCGAACGTGAATTGCAGATTTCTTTTTAAAACCAATAAATTTCTATCCAAAATTTCTATAGCAAAAAATTGTCCTTTTGCATTTTCAGCTTCAACCAACAAACAATTACCATGCCAACTTGAAGTCTGCAAAAAACTTTCTAAAGATCTTAAGAATTCATAAATGTCATAGTTTTCCAAATCTTGTAAAGATTTTCTATTAATTAATGAAGGCAACACTTTATAAAGTTCAACAGCCGACAATAAAACAATCGGATAATTTTTATATTTTTGAAGAAACACATTTTCATTCACTTCAAATATTTTATGATCGTGTCGATTACCTAATTCAAAAATTTGGCCTTGCATTCAAGCACCTAAACAATTATTGATTTCATCAAAAGTCATTGAAAATGGAAATTTGCTTTTCTTTCCTTTATGCTCAACAACATATTCTTTTTTAAAAGAATTATAAACAATAAAAATCTTCACGTCTTTATCTTTAAGAATATCTGGCGTTTCAATTTCTTCAACACGATTAGCACACTTTACATTGCCAATTTTAATTAATTCATAATAGTAACTTGTATAAACAGGTTTTGTCATAGATAAATATTTAATAGGTTTGATGCATTGCTGCACATTCGCTTCAAAAGAAACTATATCACCTTTTTCAAAAACAACACTTCTACCAACATATTTTCGTTCAAATTTCAGCTTATCAAGGAGTTTGATGCCATTAAGCATTACACCTTTCAGCAAAACATATTCAACGTCATTATATTTTCTATAATCATGAAAAGTTGCTTGATATGTCAGGCGCTTTTTAGGCCCAATTGAACACAAATCTTGAAACATTCTTCGACTCCTTAAATTTTAAAATCAATTATAGTTACTATATCAAACTCTACACAAAATGTCAATTTCAAAATCTTTTCAGTGCACAGTTTCGTACGTTCTTTAATTTACCACTGATTAGTTTTATAGCGAGTTAGATTATGACAACACACTTAATTGATGATAAAGGAATTGAACAACAAACTGTTGCTACAACAAACTACGTATCAAACACAATTGATGAGTTTGCCGGTACTGTAGATGTTTCTTCAATTATGCGTACATCTGGTGACCAAACTATTTTAGGAACAAAAAGCTTTAGTGGGAAAATAAATTATACAGCTACATTGAGTGCTTCTGCAAATGATCAACAACCCGCTACAACAGCATGGTGCAATTCAGCAACCAGTATTGTTCATAAAACAGGTGATGAAACAATTAACGGAACTAAAACATTCTCACAAACAATTAATGGCACCGCAATGTATGCGAATTGGGGAGACCTTGCCGAAATGTATCTAACAGATTTTAATTATAAAGCTGGTACATTAGTTCAGTTTGGCGGTGAAAAGGAAATGACATTAGCTATCAGTGAAGTTAATGGCGTTGTGTCTTCTGAGCCAGGATTATTAATTAATAACGTTAAGGATGATGGTGCACAACCAATTGCCTTAATTGGTAAAGTACCTGTTCGTTTGATTGGTTCTGTTCATAAATTTGATAAAATAACTTTGTCTGATATTCCAGGTGTTGCTAAAGTTGCTGAAAGTGAAGATAAAGTTATTGGGGTTGCTTTAGAAGATAAATTAGATGAAGATGAGAAATTAGTTTTGTGTTCAGTTAAGCTGAAATTCTAATGAAACAATATCTATTAGATAAAAGAAAACTTTCATATTTAATCAACGACTGGGATGATTTAAATCTTCCGTTTACTATAAACGATAAAGATATTGCATCTCAAGTCGTTGATTTCTTTTATGAACAATCTGAATTAGTTTACCCTGCAAAATCATACTTTGTTGCTATCGTTTATGCAAAATGTCTTGAGCACTTCTTTCATGAAGATTTTTATGAGTGTCTATCTGTTAAAGATCTATTACCCGATGATAAATTTTTCAAAACGTATATTGACTCTCAAGAAATTTATGATAATATATTAACACGAATTAAAGACCCGTTATCATATAAATCTGTCGAAAAGACTGTAAGCTATTTTAAAAAGGAATTTCTAATTGGAACTGATAATCAAACCGACAGGTCGTTGTAATTTTAATTGCAAATTTTGTAGTGCTAATTTATTAAGTATTAAGCACCAAACAAAAGTGCCGAATGAATTAATAAAAATTATTAAAATTATCAAACCAAACAGTTTGATTTTTACAGGAGGGGACCCTTTATTAGTTGGCCCTGAATATTATCGTGAAATTTTGTCTTTGGGCACATTTTCTATTTCTTTAACGACAAACCTAAAAGATTATTACATTCAACCCAAAAGATGGATTAGTTTGTTTAGAAATGAACGTGTCGGAATTTGCACATCTTTTCAATATGGAAATGAACGTATGTGGAGTTCTGAACAGGTTTATAGTGAAGATTTATTTAAAAAAGTTATGAAAAGATTTAAAGAAGATATTGGTTACACACCTTCATTTATTTCAGTCATTTCTAAATCAAATGAGGATAAAGCATTAGATCATTTGTATCTTGCAAAAGAATTGAATACTAAATGCAAAATTAATGGCGTCTTACCAATCGGGCTATCAAAAGAATATTATCCTTTATATAAAATGATTGATATTTGGTTACAAATAAAAGAAAATAATCTTGAAGAATATTGGGATAACCAAATTCAATTTCACAATGGTGGCTGCAATTTTAATACAAACTTAATGTGTTCAAGTACTATTCGCTCTTTTTGGCTTGATGACAACAATAATATACATTATAATAATTGTGAAGATTGCGCTGTACGTGGTTCGCGTATTCTTTTAGATAAAGGTAAAGTTACACCTAAAGAAGAGAGTATGAAACCTGAACAATTGATTTCTAACGATTGTTTATATTGTGAATTGTGCAGATTGTGCAATTCTTGTAAATCAACAAGACAAGCAATTATCGATAAACAGACTTTTTGTTTTGAAATGAAAAAACGGAAACAAAAGATATTGGATGCTAAATGGAAAATCTATTAACGTCGCTATATGTAATTCCAAACTATCAATGTAATCTTGCATGTCCGCATTGTACATTACACAATTATAATATAGAATACAACGAAGAAACATTTATAGAAACATTAGTTAAAACAAACGCCAAAAAGTATATTTTATTTGGTGGAGAACCTTTGTTGCATTTTGAAAGATTTAAACATATTCTCGAAACTAAAAAGATTAACTCAATATCAACGAACCTTTTATTGTTATCAAAAGAATCACTAAATTTAATTGAATACTACAACATTAACATTGCTACTTCTTGGAATCTAAAAAGGTTCACAAACGATCAATTGAATAAATGGTTTGACAATATTAAAAAGGTACAATGTGACGTTTTAATAACAATGACAAACGATTTGATAACTAAAAACGGTACAGAAAAAATGTTTGAAGTTTTAGAACATTTAGAAAGATTATGTACTGTAAAAAATATCATTTTTGAACAAGTTGTTGATGATAGAATGAACGAAAAACATTATGAACAAGTTGACAATTGGTTGTGCAACATTCATGATAAATGGCATTTTAAAATGAATAATGCTATTGAAGAAAAACTAAATAAATGTATTTTGGATTGTTCAAAAGTTAAAACGCTTGAACCAAACGGTATTTTGCATAATGGTTGCCCACAATTTAAAACTGTTCATGTTGTTGATAAATGTTTAAGTTGTGAATTAAATAAAATATGTAAGCCATGTATTCTACAAAAACATTGCACATTTCCAATAAAGCTTTACAACAAATTAAAGGTTTAAGAAATGAATCCTTTAGAGTTTTATAAAATTAGCGATTACTATGAAATTGCTTGCATGTTATTTGAACCTTGCAATTTGAAGTGTAAATTTTGTTTTGAAGATCATAAAAACAAAACAATTGATACTGATTACATTGAGAATATTTACAAGATAATTGATGAAAAATTTTCGATTGATTATGAAAAATATAAACATTCATTAAAGACACTTTATATAATGATGTGGGGTGGTGAAATATTTTATGACGCACTACCTGACGAAGTTTTCAAATCATATTACAAGTTTGTAAATAATATAAAAGATTTGTTTGATAGGAAATTCCAAAACATAAAAGTTATTTTTTCATGGTTATCAAACGGTGTCTTTACAAACTATAAACGTGTAGAGGGTATTGTCAGATATTCAGGAGGGATTATTAACTTTAGCTATGACCCTGTTAATAGATTTTCAACATACAAACAAAAGGACTTAATGGTCAAAACAGCAACACATTTTAAAAAGATTGGTTTAGCTGATAAAATTTCAATTACATTAACAAAAGACTCCATTAAAGGTTTTACTGAAAATGATGATTTATTAAAATACTTTAACGATATCGGATTCTTAATTGATGTCAATTACTATATTGCAAATGTCAACTGGCAATCATTATTGGCTACAGATGATGAAATATTTACATTTTTCAAATGGGCAATAGATAATAAATTATATAAAATAAAAGTATTGGAAAAATGTTTTGATTCTGTTACAGGAAAGCCGTCATCTTCATACTGCAACTGTTTGTGGTGTTCCCAAATTACGCATGGTCAATGGAGTGTTGATTGTGCTAAATGTAGTTCAGTATTGCCGTCAGAATTATTTTATGGTGAATACACATCACAAATAACAGAAGAAAATTCAAATCAAATTAAGGCATCTATTGGGTTGGTTAAACGTGGGTGTTTAGCCTGTGAATATCATCACATTTGTCAACACCCATGTTGGATTTCTGTGGTGTTTAAAGGATTTAAACCATCGATTTGCTTTTACAAACAAACTTACGATTATATAAAATCAAATGATGCTATTATCAATGATTTTTTGAAATGGAAACACAATGAAACAAAATAATTTAAGCAGCTTCGGTTTTGATTGTTTATTATTTGAACGTTGCAATCTTCATTGTACTTTTTGTCTTGAAGAACATTCCGTAAATGATATTGACATTCAATGGATTAGACAACTTCCTTCAATGTTATTAGAAAGATTTGTAAAAGAATATGAAAAACATTCTGAAACAAATCTAATCACATTTCGCATTTGGGGAGGTGAATTGTTTTTTGATGCTTTACCTGACAGTCTATTTAAAGAATATAGAATGTTTGTTGAACAAACAAAACGTTTATTTAATAAAACTTTTCCTAAAATTAAATTGGATTTTGCATGGGTTTCGAACGGTGTCTTTAAAAACATCGAACGAGTTATTAGTTTATTAAAAGAAACAAACAGTGGAATTAATTTAAGTTACGACCCTATTGGAAGATTTCATAAAAAAGAATTAGAAAATTTAATGATTGAAAATGCTTTACGCTTTAATTCATTGCAATTATTGAATGAAATTTCAATCACATTAACTAAACCTTGTATTAATGCATACATAAACGATCAATCTCGACTTTTAGATTTAAAGTTTGCTAAAAAGATTGATATTAATTACTATATACCAAACATTAATTGGAAGGCTTTACTTCCATCTGATGACGATCTTTTTAACTTTTTTAAATGGACAATAGATAATAAACTGTTTCAAATTATTGATCTAAACAGCTTAATGCTAACACTAACTGGCAAAATGTCTAAATGTGTTAAAGGTTGCAACTGTAATAAACATTTATCAGCATGTAAAAATTGTATTACATATAATTGTGTTAAAAGCTCAACAATATTTCCAAATACTGATTTCTATGGTGATACAGTTATTACTGAAGATAATGTCTCTGAAATTAAAAAGTATAAAGGAATGTGCAAGCGAGGTTGTTTCTATTGTAAATATATAGATAAATGCCCTGGATGTTGCTGGACATCTATTATCTATAAAAATGCTAAACTCGACAACTGTCCGTTTAGAAAAATTATAGAATATATTGAACAAAATTCAAATCTAAAAAATGAATTCATATCATGGAAACTTTAAGAAATTTATCTATACAACCATCCTTTAAATGTAATTGGGGTTGTAAATTTTGTTATTTGGGTAATTTAAAAACTGATACAACACTTTTAAACCTCAATGTGTTAAAAGATAAATTATCAGAAATTAAACAATATTACAAAATTACCCATGTCCAAGTATTAGGTGGGGAACCAAGCTTGCTTGATTGCTACTATTTGGAAGAGTTGCAAAACTTGATTAAAGATTATCAAGTTACGTATGTAACTAATTTTTCAAACATTAAATTCGTAAATTTTTGTTTACAACATAATGTGCAAATGACGATATCAGTCAATAAAGAAAGACAACACTTTGCAGAAACAATAAAGAATTTAAATTTAATTAAAGGCTTGAAGAATATTCAATTAAGCAGCGTCGTTTTACCCTCACTGTTAAATGACAACATTAAAAGCATTTTACAATTCTATAATTCTTTTGGGTTTGATGTTTATTTCTTAAAGTATAACGCTTCAAGAACTAACAAACTTAATTATAACATAACAAATGAAAAATACTATAAATTTATTGATGAATTAATTAAACAATATCAGATCGGGCACTATAATTTTAAGATCAAAAATATTGATTTCTTATTGCAAGACAATATAAATGCCGTCAGTTGTGACTCGTTATTTTTAAACCCTAACGGTAAATTTTCAACAATAACATACGATAATAACAATAAAGAATATTTTGTTGAATTTGACACTGTTGAACAGTTTAGCAAATTTTGCAAAAGTATTAATGCAAAACAAAAAGATACATGCAAACAATGTTTTTATTATAAACAATGTGGTTCAAAAAATATTTATAGTTCAGATAAAAATAAATGTATGAATCTTTTTAAAATCAGAAATGAATTACTATGAAAAATTTAACATTATCAATAATGCCTTCATATAAATGCAATTTCAAGTGTCAATATTGTTATTTAGGTAATTTAATACAATCTGACAATCTTTTAAGTTTGGAAAATCTTGAGTCTTCATTACTTGAATTAAAGCAATTATATAATATTAAAAATGTTAGTTTGTACGGTGGTGAACTATCACTGCTTGATAACGTTTATTTACAACGTTTGGCGGATTTAATAAAACTTCAATTACCTAAATCAAGTATATCTTTAACAAGTAATTTTAGTAATGAAAACATTTTAACTTTTTGTTTACTTAATAATATCAAGCTAAACGTTTCATTAAATGAAGAAAGATACCAATACTCAAAAACATTACAACAAATCAAAGAATATACAGGAACAAAGCTTTTTGATCTAACTGTTGTTGTATTACCGTCTATTATAAATAGACCAATAAATGAACTATATAAATTTTATAATAAATTAGGGTTTGATGTTTTCTTTATTCAACATCACAATTCAGTCTATAAAAAATCGTGTTCAATTTCATTAGATCAATTCTCAAGATTTTTATATGATTTCATTTGTTACCATTCAATGCAATCTGACGCTAAATTTAAAATAGAAAATTTAAATGTCTTAAATGATACAGATTTCGACCCAAACACGGAAGGTTATTTGTTTATAAACCCAAACGGAAAATACTGTACAACCGTTTTTAAAAATAATATAGAACAATATGTAACATTTGACAACTTACAACAATGGCAAACATTCTGCGAGAAGAGTTATCAAACGTACATAAAATCTTGTTCAACGTGTAAATACTTTAACAAATGTAAAGCTGAACACCTTGAAACACTAAACAATAATAATGAATGCTCCGGGTTAAAACGTCTATTGACACTGTTACAAAATCGTTCTATTGTTAAATGACAAGTCGTACGACGGGTTTAAAATATGGTAGATTCAAATACAAAGATTCAAAAAATTACAGCAAATTCAATTGTTGGTTTCATTTCACAATTCAATTCAACAGTTGTTGATCCTGCCTATAATACAGCAACGTATCATTCAGGTAACAAACCTCATTTTTCAAAAACGGCTAACGGGTTAACAACTCCACAATCAGTACCTGATAATCAATTGTTAGGTACAAAACGTACGTACCTGTCATCAAACGATACTAGAATAAACGCTGCTTCTTTATGTGCTGCACTATTAAACATTACACAATCTTTAAGTAAGATTAGAAAATTTCAATCACAATGGTATTTTAATACAAATGGTACACAAGCTTTAGTTGACAGTATGTCTGGAACAGGAATATTAACGTTCCCTGACATTCCCGCTGGTACAAAAGAAGCGTCATGGACACGTGAAGGAAATACAAATATACAACTGTCACCACAAATGCTTTTTTCTGCGGGTAAGAGAATTATGGCTTCTGATGCAAACCAAACAATTGCAAATTGTTTAAATGCTTGGACTTCTCAATGTCGTGATAGCAATGAAATCATATATAAATTCTTTCAATGTTATTCAGATTGTCATTCAAATTGTTATGATTCACGAGGAAGAAGATGATTAAAACTGGTTTGCCTTATGATTTTGAAACTATGCAACAGATAATGCAAGAAGGCGCGATTGTTGATGTAACTAATATTAATTATCCTTCTATTCCAAATGAAGATAACGTAAAAACAAGTTTGATCTATTTAAGAAACACAAACTTTGACAACGTTCATTTGAATTTTCAAAAAGCTGATTATAATTTAAAAGTAGAATTCTTAGATTGCTATTTTTCTGGCGGAAGTTTCCCTTGCAAGATTAATGAATTGTCTGATACATTATTACATGCAATATTTAAAATTCTAGATATTGACAATGAACTAGAAACAATATTAACCGAACAAGAAGAAGCTTTATATATAAATTCACATAAAGAACAATTAAATGAATTGATTCAACTGTCAATATCCTTGCCACTATTTTTAATCAATCGTTTAGATAATATTGATTTTGAAATATCTTTTGATGATTTATCAAAATCAAATGATGAAACTTGTAAAGATATCATTAATTTAATTATTGATTCGCCTGAATTTTGCCTGATATACTCTAAAGATTTAGGAATACAACCTAAATTTTATGAAAAACTTTTTACATTAGATAACAATGTTTTATTTGAGAATATCTGCAATCATACGCCATTTCAAACTTTAATGTTTGGAATAGCCGACGAACAAAATTGGAACGCATTTGTAAATTCAATAAAGGAAGTGGTAAATGTTTTATAATAATATTTATATAAAGACAACTGATGTTTGCCAACAACTTCCTTTATGTATTAAAAAGACCGCTAAAATTAATCAGAATTTTATTGGTGAAATACATATAGATAATGTCCAATCTATCTATAAAACAACTAACAAAAGTATTACTTCAAAAGAAGAAGCTGAAAGAATCATTAATTCTACAAAAGCTATTAAATATTTTCAAGATTTCAATACTTTGCTGCTAAACAATGAATTGGACTTATTTTTCGACAATTATTCAGGTGAAGATATTCTAGGGACATATTACTTATATCAAAATTCACAGTTTGAAAATTTTGCGTCATTATTAAATTCTAATTCTATTGTTTATTCAACTATAGAAAATGTATATCATAAAAATACACAAGTATTAGATGTAAACATACCTATTGATTTATTTGATAACATTTTGATACAATATGATGCACTATCTTATGGTGCTGAAAACAATTTTATTAACGATTACTTTTCACACGACGAAATTGTTAGTATACTAAATGATACTGTTAATAAAGGATTAAAAACAGCATTACAAATGTTTCTGCAAAACGACGGCAGCTTGTTACCTTCTAATAATAAATGTGAACTACAAGCATTATTGTTAATGATGCTAAAAGTTCCATCAATACCTGTTAAATTATCAATCCTTGATAACAGCAGGTACAATAGCACAATAAATAATTTTAGACCGCACAAACAAATTAATAAACAAAAAATTCAAGAGCTGATACAGCCAAACTTTATTTTGCCATGAATGAATTAATCATCTATTTGAAACTTACTAATCGTTGTCAATTACGTTGTCAGCATTGTTATAATGCTGTTTCAAAATTTAATGACGACTTATCTGTCAATACTTTAAAACAAGCCGTTTCTTTTATCAACAATAAAACTTTGACAAATAATGTAACATTAATACTACACGGTGGCGAACCTTTATATGACGGGATACAAAAATCCCAATTTGTTATTGATAATGTTGATAAAAAAGTTAACCTTTATATAACAACAAATTTAATGTACAATATTGATGAAAAAACATTAAATTTCTTCAAACAATTCAAATTAATTTCAACATCGTGGGATTACAAAATTCGCTTCCGAACTAAACAACAATTAAAACTTTGGGAAAATAATGTTAGAAAATTAACAGAATCAAACATAAATATTCAACCTATAGTTTCACTCAATAAATATTTAATAAACGAAATAAAATCAGACGCTTTATTTTCATATTTTAAACAATTTAACATATCAAAATTAAATTTTGAACGAATCACAGAAACTGGAAATGCTGCGAAATTTAATGTTAAAGCAAATAATAGTGATATCGACAAATGGCTGTATAATGCATATATAGAAAATATCAACAAATTTAATTTTACAATCCCATTATTTGAAAGTTGTGAAGAAGCTGTTTTTCATAATAATTTGATAGGATGCAGGAAACGGCAATGCCAAAAGAAAATAATTACAATCAATACAGATGGAACAATTTGCGGGTGTCCTAACAGCTATCAATTTACATATGGTGATATTTATGGGAAAACAAATGTTGATGTCTACAACTCTTTAATTACCAAAGAATTAATCAGAAATAACAATTGTTATATTTGTCAATACTTTAAATATTGTAACGGAGACTGTTGCCAACTTAATTGGGATGAAACAGGTTGCCCTGGAATGCCGTCAATATTTGAATATTTAATAAATAAAGCCGGGAATTAATCCCGGCCTTTCTTTTAGATGTCTTTACGTTCAAAGACTTCATTAATAAAGTCTTTATCATCAAACACTTTTGAAATTTCTACAATCAATGTCAAAAGCTGATCTTTTCTAAATGAACTGTTGCTAGAATTCTGGATAGCCATTGTTAATGCAGTCATTGCATGTTTTGCACCGTTAATAAATGACTGTTTCTGAATATGCTCAACACCTTCAGCTAATTCTTCTTTTAGGTTTTTCTTTTCTTTTTTGTTCATAATAACAACCTTTACACATCATATATATAAACGTAACCACAAGCTTTATAGTCATCTTGTAGATTCCACCAATCATCAATGGTCAACTTCACACCAACATTACGAAAATGTTTGTAAATATCATCAATAATTTCTTTTGGCATATCTAACTCAACAGGGATCCCTCGTGAATCTACTTTAAACCTATCAATCTTTTTACCTTTCGAATATTTTGACTCTAATTTATCAATCTCACCTTCTAGAATTGACGGGTTGAATACAGACATCATAGACAAACCAATCATTGAAAAGCAGTCTCCAATAGATTTAAAAATCTTCATTTTTCTGTCCTTTAAGTTAAACAACAAAAACAATATAGCAAGAATGTACTAATTTGTCAATAAAAAGAAACAGTCTAGCAAATTTAATTACTAGACTGTCTTTTGTATCAACAGGCTGTTAAAGGAATTGCACCTAAACCATGCGTCAACACGGTAGACTACTACAACCATAAATGCAGTAACCTCTATAGTCAATTCGTTTAGCTCACTGATTAATATGAAAATGCGTTGTTCGACACTTTATCACGTTAACCAAAATCTTCACTGGCATCGACAGAAGTTACTGCATCCTAAATGAAAGGATAGTCGAAAATCAATGAGCATTTCAATGACAGCCCTACAACGGAAAATTTTTCAAAAACCTTTGCAGGACGTTGTAATCTGAACAATGTGAAGTCATTGTAGCTGAAACAATTTGATGACATACAATCAAACTGCAGATTACCTTCAACAATTAAACAATATCAAAAACAACAATCGTTGTCAATAATTATTTTTTCTTTTTTGTTGTTTTCTTTTTCGAAGAACGTGCTGTTTTAGCAACAGGTTGTTTTTTAGCAGTTTGTTCAACAGTTGGTTTAACTTCTTCAACAGTTACTACTTCTTTTGCAACTTCAGTGTTCACAATATCAACAGATTCTTGTTTAAGCTCTTCCGCAATAACATTTTCTGGTTCAACAGACTCTTCTTCAACAACTTCACTGACTTCTACAGTTTTTTTATGTTCTTCATTTGCCATTTCTGCAAGCTTAACCATTGCTTTCTGATGCTCATCTTCTACAGTAACTTTACGTTCACATTTTTCACAAGTAACGCCTTCAATATCAATTTTAATTGTCAACTCTTCAGAAATAAACTTATCTAATTCAGCACGAATTTGTGTAGGTGTTTTATTGCACCCATTTGGAATCATGTCTTTTGTAATTTTACGTAATGTGCGATAAACTGCTTCTTCTGAAAAAACGCCACCAGCTGGAAACAATTTCAACAACACTTCAGCGGCTTCGTCAGATAACAAACGTCGATTAATATAAACTTTTTTCATTTAAATTCTCCATTATTTATTTTTCTTGTAAACTTCATTAGCGCCAATGATGCCTTGTGCACGTAAATGTTTTTTAAAACAACGACGACAGCATGATTCATACTTTACATCATCACTTTCACAACCTGCATTGCCAGCTAAATATTTACCGCCAGATAAACGAATATGATGTGTTGCACGACGACCACAATCACAAATTCCAATAGTCTCTTCTAGCTCATCAGCAATAGCTAATAAAGTTGCACTTCCTTCGAACAAATCACCTTCAGCTGTTGTTTTCAGACCATAGCACATTACTGGAATGCCTAAATCATCTACAACATCACTTAAATAATATACATCTTCTTTTTTACAAAATTGTGACTCATCTACAAAAATAATATCTAAGTCTTCTACAGTGATAAAATTAGGTAAGTCACTAAATTTTCCTGAATCTAAAAACAAACACTCTGGCCCTTCAGGAATCGGTCTTGAACATGTTGTCCCCATTTGACCGTGCGTAAAAGCACCATTTCTAGTATCCGTCGTTGGTTTAATAATTAATGTCTTTTTACCCTTTTCTTTATATGAATGGTTTTTACAAATCAATAAAGAGCTTTTACTGGAACCCATTGTTCCATATATGAAAAAAAGTTTAGCCACTTTTAGCTTCCTTGTAGCTGTTGTTTAGATAAAATCAGAACCATTGAAACAATAGTCAATCTTTTAGAATTAAATCTAAAACAGTTTGCTGATATTCTTCCAATGTTCCATTATTATAAATCGTGAAGTCTTCCAAACACAACCCTGCTAAAGACCTTTCAGACGCATGTACTTGCTTTAACAAATCAGGCAATTCAACATCTTCACCCCTTGCTTTAGCTACATTATACTTTTGTGCTGCAATATACCATTTAGGTAATTCCCCTCGTTTAATTCTATAAACAACACCATCTAAATCATGAATCATATTTACTTCATTCGGAAAACGTACATCAGTAATTAAGTACGTTCCATCATAATCAGAATTCGCTAAACGATGCTTTAAAGCATAAACCCAAAAAGCATTATCAATTGTGTTTCTAAAACATTCTGTTCCAATTAACTGTAAAGCCAATCGAGGTGTAAATTCTTTTCCTAATACTTCAGACCAAAATTCATCTTTAGTTTCACGGAATTGTCTTGATTCAACGGTATCGCCTTGCAATAACTTTCGATCCCACCCAAAAGATGCTGCCACAACATCTTTAACAGCATCCCCAAATGAAATCTTTTTATAACTATTACTTTTCGCACATAAAACATCAGCAGCAGTGTCTTTTCCTGAACCTGCTAATCCTGAAAAACCTATAATTTTAGCCATTGTCAGGAACAACCTCTTTTAAAGTTACTCTTGTACGGTGTGGTGTTTCAATAATGTAATTCTTGAAACGAGGGTCTTTACGAACTTCTTTCATGTCAATTTCTTTTTTCCATAATTTTTCAGAATACGGGATTGTATTCATAATTGCTTGACCAGCTTCAGTTAAAGAGTAACCTTTACAATCAGCAATCATTACCGAAATATCACCTAAAATAAATGTTTTCTGTTCAGGTTCTGCTACGACTTTTAACTCTTCAACTAAAGCATTTTCACATTTTTCTTTATATTCAGTTAATTCCTTAATCTTTTCACGCAACCGTTTTACTGCAATAGCTTTATCTCTTAAATCCTGTACTGATACAATCATGTTACCACCTTTATAAAATTGCAACTGTTGAAAAATAACATAAAAGAAAAACATTGTCAATGTCTTATTTGTTGCTTTTTAGATTAAGTGACTCGTACGAATCATGTTCTTAAAGTTAAAGGTAAATGAAGGAGTGCAACATGTCAATATATAAAGGCTCAACACCTATCTCAAAAAATGCTACGTCAAATTGGCAAGCCGCTTTTCCTGATTGGAAAAGACGTGAGATTAAAGCTTCAGGTGTAACTTACACTTCTTCAAAATATGGATACATTTTGATCCGTAACACAGCATATACTGACAATTTCCGTGGCTTTATTAATGGTAATGAAGTTTTTCACCAATATGGACATTATAGTCTTTGGGAAGATTGGAATAGCATTATGTTGGCAATTGCTCCAGGAGATACTTACCAAATATCAGGTTCTGGTGGCGAGTTAATTTTTATTCCAGCTAAAGGCAATTAAAATAACTTTCAATTTACCTAATTTTATAAACAGATATTTAATGGGATCAAATTCTTCAGGAACGTATATCGATGAAAGTTTGCCGAATATTACAGGCACAGTAGAACAAGGTCTTGGTTATTCTGTCGCTTGGAATGCCGCGCTTAACGATAATGGTGGTGCTTTATATGGCATTCATGCTACAACAAAATGCGCTGATGCAGCAGGAATATCAGGAGCTTATTCTAAAGGTTTTGGAATTGATGCTTCACGTTCATCAAACGTATATAAAGACAACGCAAAAGTCAGACCAGATTCTTTAAGTGCAATGTATTGCATTAAATATTAATATTTTATACAATATTGACAAACAACGTATGCACATACAACACGATCTACATTGGAATAAACAGCTGAACATTTAGAAGCATCAAAATATATCTGAGCAGTTGAACCTGCATTATTTGGACTACTGCTTTTTAACCCGGAAGTATAAAAAGCGCCGGAAACTTCACCATAATAATTGTTTTGTCCAGCAGCGCCAGTAATATTAGGAATATTCCCTAAACCGTAACTTCCAACAGGAAGTGTTGCACTCTTCCACGGAATAAAGTCCGTACAGTTAGGTAAATTGAAAGTTGAACTACCGTCTCCAACACCATAAAGTGTGCCAATGGCTGAAAACAGTGCAGCATACGTAGTTCTGCTAACTGCAGAACCATCACATAACAAATAACCAGCAGGTGCGGAAGAACCAGCCCAAATCTTAATGAAACCAGGCGCGTCTGATGATGTGACTGTGTTGCCAAGGTCAGTTACTTTTGTATCAAGTTGTGTAACAGACGTATTTAGCGCAGTTACTTTATCATCAACAGCAGTTACTTTTGTATCAACTTCTGTTTTAGAATATGGTGAAGCTTGCCATAAAACTTGATCATCAACATAACTTAATGATGTATTATTTTCTGTAGGTGTAGGAATCTTTTCACCTATAGCAATTACTTCATCAATCTTTTTTGAAGGAACGCCTTTAAAATAATTGACTGTTACAATACTGCCTACAGCCATATTCTTCGTGAACGTAATGCCTAAAAAGTCATCATCTAATGTGTATTCGTCAGGATAAATAAACACACGATCTTGAAAAACTGAAATATAGCTTTTCGTTAAACATTTTTCTGTGAATTCAATATGATTATTCTCTTCTGTGAACTTTTTTGTCACTTGAATTATTTCACCAGCATATGATTTGCCTTCAACGAAATCATCTGTAATACAACAAACCCAATTCTCTTTAATTGTTCCAGCTTCAACGGCTGCATTGTATTCTTTTAAAGTACCAACCCAATGATACATTGAGTCATTTGTGTTTTTGTTAATGACACCAATGCTTTGTAATTGTGTATTTTCATTGTATGAAATTGTTTTAGTGTCAACAACAGGTGTTGCATTGTCGACCATTTCTTTCACTTTAGCGAAAGAAACTAGAGTTGCATCTGATTGTTTTTCATCAATTTTCAAAATGATATCATCAGCTGCTACTTTCTCTATAGTCAAACCACCATCTTTAACACGAATATCATGTGTCGAGCCACCAGTTGAACTTGAATTGTCAAAAGATTCAATCGTAATATTATCAACACCAGGTGTAGCATTACTAATAGCCGTAGTAACAAATTCAGTTGTCGCAACCTGTTTGTCATTTGATCCTGTATCAGCTGTAGGTGCTAAAGGTTTTCCTGTTAATTCTGGCGATGCTAAATTAGCTTTAAGTGCAAGATTGTCATTGACTTCTGATTGATTTGCTTTTGTATTAATTTGTTCCTGGATATTGCTAGTAACACCGTGGACAAAAGCTAATTCGGCAGATGTTGTTTCTGATTGCGCAAATTTTCCATCAGCATCAGTAATTACAACTTTATCTGTCGTCATTGGTGTGATATTGCTTAAATCATGATACACCGGATCAGTTGTAACATAAACTTCATCATTCTTAATTTCTCCAGCAGTTTTTAATTCTTTTAACTTTGCTGTGTCTAATTGATTAATGACAAGAGTTTTTGTTTCAATATCTGCGCTAGCCATTTTAAAAAGTCCCACAAGATTAACCTTTTCTAAAGAACAGAAATTTTAACTTCTTGAATGTCACAAAGGTTTATCGTTGATTTGACAGTTAGTTCAACTTTCAATTTGCCTAATTTTGGTGATAGGTATCCAGTCGGTTTTGGTTCTTTGGGTGTTGTTGGTACTATGTTATCGCAAGGGTTGCCAAATATAACAGGAAAAATAATAAACACTCGTCAGGTAGAAGCAGCGGAAGGTTCTTTTTACCTTGAAGCCGGAACTGGCGGTCGAGGAACCGGGGGTACTGCAACAGCTTCATACAATATCGTTTTTGACGCTTCACGCAGTTCTAACATTTATGGAGCAAG
>CALBJM010000189.1 GCA_937893225.1 uncultured Erysipelotrichaceae bacterium
TATAAAGATAAGCTGCAATTGAGAGTGAATCATGCAGAAGCAATTGATGAAGCAAATGTGAACTTAGATGATTTTATTATTTCTTCTGATCATTCTGAAATGGAAAGAAGAAAATTAGCAGAAACACTTGTTGAATCTATACAAAATGATACGTATAAGAAATTAGTAAAAGGTATGTTAGCGTATGTAGGAGATAAATATTATACATTTCCTGCTGCTAGTTTGATTCATCATGGATGGAAGGGTGGTCTATCCGATCATTCTTTATCCATGGCTACTTTAGCAGATGATCTATGCAAGCACTATCCACAATTAGATCGTGATTTACTTGTTTCGGCAGCATTGATACACGATGTTGGAAAAACTGCAGAATTATCAGGGCCTGTTACTACTGGTTATACGCTTGAAGGTAAGTTGGAAGGACATATCTCATTAGCAAATGCATGGCTAAGCGAAGTTGCAGAAAAATTAGGTGTTGAAGGAAAGGAAGAAACGACTTTGATGCACCATATGATTTTATCGCATCATGGAAAAATGGAATTTGGTTCTCCTGTACTTCCGATGATCATAGAGGCGGAAGCATTGTCAATGATTGATAATTTAGATGCGAGAATGACATCTTTGAAGCTTGCTTTAGATAATGTCAAACCTGGGCAATGGACAAGTCGTATGTTCCAATTCGAAAATCGTCAGTTCTATAAGCCAAAGAAATGAGGTACATATGGATATTCGATTAAAAATAGTACAATGTGCCCATACCATTCTTTCTAAAGCAGGTAGAGGTGGGAGTTTCCCTGGTGAAATTGCTTTACGCATGGATCCACATTTTATAGAAAAGTTTAAAATGCCTAAAATCGTGGTATTAGTGACTGGAACAAACGGTAAGACAACGACATCGAATTTGATTGCTGAATCCATACGCAAAGCAGGCTTAAAAGTTATTAATAATCGTAGAGGAGATAACTTAAACGTCGGTATAGCAACATTACTTGCATCAAATGCAGATTCTCATTTCCGCATACAAGCAGATGCAGCAGTTATTGAAGTGGATGAATTAACACTCTATAGACAATTTAAGAATTTGCATCCTACACACTTGGTCGTGAATAACTTTTTTAGAGATCAATTGGATCGTGCAGGAGAAATGGAAACGATCATTCGCAAGATTCAAGAAGTCACACAAGATTTTGAAGGAGATATTATTCTCAATGGTGACGATCCAAATACATTACGTATTGCGGATAGTGCTAAAAAGGCAAAGATTCATACGTTTAGTGTAGATCAAAATGAAACTTCAACACGTACAACAAATGAAGCAAGTGAAGGTAAATTCTGTCCAAGATGCGGTAAACCTTTAAAGTATGCATATTATCAGTATTCTCATATTGGCAGATTTTTTTGTGAAAATGATGGATTTGGGATGATCCATCCTGATATAGAAGTGACAGCTATTGATTATAAAAATCAAACTTTTACTGTGAATGGGAAAAAATATCATAGTTTCATCAATACGATTTATGCAATCTATAACTGTGCATGTACACTTACCGTTATGAAGACACTGTCTCTTTCTTGTGATTGTGCAAATGCAGTTTTCCAAACATTTGTTCTTAAAGAAGGAAGAAACGAAGTGTATCAATTGAAACAACCATGTGTTATCAATCTTGTGAAAAATCCAACTGGTGCCAATGAAGTCATGAAATATATCATAGCTCAACCTGGAGAAAAAAATATTTGCATTTTTCTAAATGATAATGATCAAGACGGGCATGATATTTCTTGGATATGGGATGCGCATTTTGAACGCTTGAATGTTCCAGAAGTAAAGCATATTGTTTGTTCTGGATCAAGGGCGTATGATATGGCGTTACGTTTAAAATATGAAGGGTTGGAAGATAGAATCGTCGTTATTGAAGATTCTGAAAAAGCTATTGCATGGCTCAATGATGCAAATCTTGCTTCGCATGTGATTGCGACGTATACAGCATTGCACCCAACACGTGCAATACTGAAAAAGGTGAGTGAAAGCTTATGAATTTAAAAATATTATGGATGTATCATGATTTGATGGACCTTTATGGTGATAAGGGTAATGCAGAAGTCTTGCGAAGAAGAGCAGAAAAAAGAGGAATCGATGTAACTCTGGATACTTGCACAATTGGACAAGAAAGAGACATAGATGCGTATGATTTGTTTTTTCTAGGTGGCGGTGCAGATAAAGAACAAAATTTGATATTTGAAGATCTCCTAAGTAGAAAAGATGCTATTCTTCAAGCTATGGTACACAAGACAGCTTTCTTATTGATTTGCGGTGGATATCAATTATTTGGGCAGTATTATAAGGATCAAGATGGCAATATCGTTGAAGGTTTGAAGATTTTTGATTACTATACTATTGCGGGAGATCGTGATTCTCGTTGTATAGGAAATATAGCAGTTGAAACAACTATGGATGGAAAGACATTCAAAGCTGTAGGATTTGAAAATCATGGTGGACAGACAAAAAATGTAGCAACACCATTTGCTAAAGTTTTATCGGGTCATGGGAATGAAATGCATTCAGGCTACGAAGGATTTATGAATGATCAAGTACTGGCTACGTATATGCATGGACCATTGCTTCCAAAAAATCCAGATATTGCAGATGCAATTCTTAAACGAGCATTAAAGAAACGGTATGGAGATGTCACGTTAGAACCAATTGATGATACGATTGAATACAAGGCACAAGAAGTCATGTTGAAAAGATTGCATTGCGATTGAGAAGGGAGTACCTTCTCTTTTTTTATAAAAAAGAGAACAAGTTCATTGTTCTCGAATAGCAAATTGCATTGTGTGTTGCATGTTTTTTAAAGCAAAATATCGTTCCAGTAATTCTTGATGGGTAACTACGATTGGATAATCCTCAAGATCCAATGGGTCTACCCATTTTAATTCAATAGAATGCTTTGATGGAATCGTTTTAGGCAAGGTATCTAATTCTGCGTAATATGCCATATGTACGACACGGTAAATATTTCCGTCTAAGTAGGAAACGATTCTAGAAGGATCATCAAATAGTCCTAGTTCATGTATCTTCTCATTTTGTAAATGGATACCTGTTTCTTCTATTGTCCTACGTATTGCGCAATTTTTAAATGTTTCTGTATCTCGTATGTCACCTGATACAATTCCCCATCGAAAATTATCTTTCCGATGTTCTAATAGAATCTGTCCATGATGCATAATGATCACTGCACTCCCAAACCTAGATGGTTTGTTTGGCTTGGGTGCAAATGGATCATGCATAAAGTAAAGTGCTGTAGGCATAATTACTTAAGTGTGCGTAAGACTTCTTCAAGGTCTTGCTTTTTGCTTTCTTTAAATTTGAATTCTACTGCGTCATTTTCTGAATATCTTGGAATAATATGGAAGTGTAGATGATGGACAGTTTGTCCTGCAACTTCACCACAATTATTTAAAATATTGCATCCGACCGCACCAGTCTTTTTTACGATCTGTTTGCTTAATTTACCAATTACTTTTGCACATTTTTCAATGGTTTCTTCATCAGCTTCTACAATGTTTTCAACATGTTTTTTAGGCATAACAAGTGTATGACCATATGTAACTTGAGAAACATCTAAAATAGCGAGAACGTCTTCATCTTCATATACTTTATAAGATGGAATCTTTCCTTCGATAATATCGCAAAAAATACACATGTTTATTTTCCCCCAATATAGAATCATTATACCATTGCACATAAAAAAAAGAGATGGAATTTCACCATCTCTCAGTACTTATTCATTTGTTGAAGATGCAGAACTATTTGAAGTACTTGTAGTGTCTGAATCACTCATGTCTTGTACTAAATAATCTGGATAGTCTTTTTCAAGAGCATCATAGATTGTTTTGTCATAAACATGGAACTTATATTTCTTAAAGAAGTATGTTGTTGAATCAGACTTTACTTGTGTAACAGAAGATAATGTAGAAATACATTCATCTTTAAAGTTGTTTGGGTCATTATCATCTACTTTTACAACGTAGAACTTACTACCATCACTTGCCGGTACTTCACTCCAACCATCATCTGGACTATTAGAATTGATACAGCTTCTTACAATAGAATCTAAATCAGTATCTTCAATCGTGTAGATTTTTGCATCACCAGTAGAAGAAGAATTATGACCACTAGCTGCTTCTGCAGCAGATTTGCTGCCATCTTTCAATTCACTTAATGCTGCTTGGGCATCATCACTACTTGTGAATTCAAGTACAGTTGC
>CALBJM010000190.1 GCA_937893225.1 uncultured Erysipelotrichaceae bacterium
GTGCGTTTTCAAATGAAAGGGTTGAGCTTATTTGTTGTAGTGCTTTTTTGCTTGTTTTTGGTTATGCCAATGGCAGTGCTTGGTTTCTTGTATATTACGACAGATTTTCATTCTCGCTTGATGCAAGGAGGTACAGATCATGCATACAAAAATAGCTAAAATGAAGAAAATCGTTATCGCGCTTCTCGTTATACAGATATGTGCATTGTTTGTTGACTATTTTGTCATGCAGAGATTGAACATAGGCGCAATATTGATATTGGTCGTGGAAATCTTTTTGACATTATATGTCACTTCTGATTTTGAAGACATGTTTGAAGAACAAACCACAGGTGTAAGAAATGTGCTTGGTTCTACTGCAGAAGAAGCATTTTTGACTGGTGGGGTAGGTATGGTCATGTATGATGATGCATATACCGTTACATGGATGAGTGAATTGTTTAGAGATCGCCATATTGACCATGTTGGAGATCGTGTTTTGGGATGGATTCCTGAAGCAGATGATTTGATTGCGGGGAAATCTGATAATGTTATTGTGACGTTGGATGATAAGACATATCGTATTACACGTACAGAAGATGCACAGGTTTTGATTTTTAAAGATATTACGAAGTTTAGTAATTTACAGAAGAAATATGACGATCAATTGATGGTCCTTGGTTTGGCTTCATTTGATAATTATGAAGAAAGTGTGCAGTATGAAGATGAGGCAGATGCAACAAATATTTCCGCATCTGTTCGTGCACCATTGGTGGAGTATTGTAATATTCATCATATTTTGATGAAGCGTTTGAATAATTCAAAGTATTTATTGATTTTGAATGAACAAGCGTATAAATCTATGGTAGATGATCATTTCTCCGTTCTTTCAAAAATTCGTAAAGTTTCTATGAAAATGGATGTTTCGATCACTTTGTCTATGGCATTTGCGATGGGATCAAGTGAATATGAAAAACTTGATGAAATGACGGCAAGCTTAATGGATCTTGCACAGACAAGAGGTGGA
>CALBJM010000191.1 GCA_937893225.1 uncultured Erysipelotrichaceae bacterium
ATACAACAGTTGTTTCTTTAGGCGCCGGGTACATACATTCTTATGTATTTGATTGTGTGATAGCTTGTGCACATTTCTGCTTCTCTGGATTCTTTGTAGCGAGTGGATATGCATCTATTTCCTTCATTCAAAATATCATTTCGATTATCACATGCAGAATACCAGGCGCATATCTCGCATCTCTCTACTACCCAAACTCTTTATTTCCAATGGGACTTGCTGCACCTTGCGGAGGCTTGATCCAAGTCATCATTTGTATTTTCTTCTTCATTCATTTGAAAAAAGAGAATAAAATATAATTATGAAAAACAAAACATCATTAGAAATAGAAAGAAAATGGATCGTCAAAGGATGGCCAGAAAACAATTTTCCACTACTATTCACAGAACAAATGCGACAAGGCTATATTTCTACACAACCTACAGTCCGCATTCGCGAAGAAAACACGATTTCTTCAACAATTTCAGAAAAGCCACTCCAAGACAACTATGTTCTATGTTTCAAATCATCTGGGTTATTGACACGAAAAGAAATTGAAATGAACATTCCAAAAGACAAATTCATCGAACTAGAAGATCTTATTGGATTGCCACTCATCAATAAAATCAGAAACACATATTTATTACCAGATGGACACCGTTTAGAAGTCAACCATGTAGACGAAGGCCTAGATTCTGAATTTTGGTATGCAGAAATTGAATTTCAAACAGAAGAGGAAGCAGTTCATTTTGAGCCTCGTCAAATTGATCTAAAAAACTATTTAAATAACGATGTCACTGCGCAGCCCAATCAGTCTATGGCAGCATACTGGCGTGCAACGAGATGTCAAAAATATTAAAAGGATAGGCTTACCTATCCTTTCTTTTGCACTATTCTGCTTTCCACAATCCATGCAAATTGCAATATTCATATGCTGCAACGACTTTTTCACCATCATTCAAATGAAATATTGCACTTGGCTTTTCCCCTGGATGAAGATCTTTTTTTATAAAACCTTGTGTTGTTTCTAAAATGATCCATTGAATATAATGTGCTTCCAACATTGGATGCTCAACACTTCCAACTGTTACAGTAACTTGATTTCCATCTTCTACAATAACAGGAACGTGCTTTTCATTTGCCGCATCCGTTGTATTTGGAACCAATTCATGCATTGTTTCTCCACAACACTTTGGTGTGCAGCCAGTCTTTTCACCTAAGAATGTTACAAAATTGCCGCACCCTTCACATTTATAAAATTTCATATATACCTCGTATCAGTAATTCTCTTCATGAACTTCAAAGTAGCTCTGTGGATGCTTACATACTGGGCAAACATCTGGGGCTGTTGTACCAATAACGATATGTCCACAATTTCTGCACTCCCAAACTGTCACACCACTTTTTTCAAAAACTTTCTTTTCTTCTACATTCTGCAAAAGTTTTCTATATCTTTCTTCATGATGTTTTTCAATAGCACCAACACCTCTAAACTGTTCTGCTAGATCATGGAAACCTTCTTCATCAGCTTCTTGGGCCATTCTGTCATACATATCTGTCCATTCGTAATTTTCACCTTCAGCAGCTGCTTTGAGATTTGCTTCAGTGTCGCCTAGTTCTCCAAGTGCTTTGAACCACAACTTTGCATGTTCTTTTTCATTTTCTGCTGTTTTCAAGAACAATGCAGCAATCTGTTCATATCCTGCTTTCTTAGCAACACTTGCGAAATACGTGTACTTATTTCTTGCCTGTGATTCCCCAGCAAATGCTTCTCTTAAATTCTTTTCTGTTTTTGTACCAGCATATTTATTAGCCATATTATATTGTCCTCCTCATGACTTCTGTTAATATAATATTATCTCTTAGTTAAATAAAATAGTAGATTTTTCTACATTTTTTTGTATAATTTTGTCATGAAGAAAAATTATGTTGAAATTTTTTCCAATAAAAATGTATCAAATGTACATTACAATGATGCTTCTTTCAAAATTTATGTAAACGAAGAAGAAATGCAGCAAGATTCGAACTATCACTCTGTCCAGCACATACATGCAGAATTAGAAATGATGCTAATAACAAGTGGATACTTATATTATTATGTCAACGATGAAAAAATACGTATTACTGCAGGCAATTGCATATTTGTAAATTCCATGCAAATGCACTCTTCAACACTTCAAGAATCACCAGGATGTCAGTTTATTGTCATTCTTATTCATCCATCAATTTTCTCCGATCCTTTGATTTATGCAAAATTCGCAAAGCCTATATTAGAAAATCCAGAAATTGACTATTTGATTTTTGATAATCAAACAGAGCTGAATAGCATCTTCCACAAAATGGTACAAATTCAAAGAATGCAGCAAGACACATATCAACTTTCTTTATTAGCAGAATCATACAACATTCTAAAATGTATCTATGAAAGAAATACACACAAAACATTTGAAACAACACCAAAATTAGCTGCAGACATTTCTATTTTAAAAAAGATGACAACATTCATTTATGCAAACTACAACGAAAAAATAACATTAAATGACATTTCTAAATGCGGCAATATTTCTATTTCAAAATGTTCAAGAATGTTCAATCAATACACAAAACACTCACCCGTAGATTTTCTAAATATTTATCGTTTGGAAGTTGCTTCAAACCTTCTTAGAAATTCCAATCAATCCATCGCATACATTTCAGCATCTTGCGGATTTGAACAACAATCCTATTTTAATCGTATGTTTAAGAAAGAATATGGTGTTACACCATCACAATATCGAAAAGATCCTGTAGATCAATTTGTACATTAGCAAATTTTTTTGTATAATAGTGTAGCGCCGACTTAGCTCAGTTGGTAGAGCAACTCATTCGTAATGAGTAGGTCGCAGGTTCGACTCCTGTAGTCGGCACGAAAAGAACCGCATAGTCA
>CALBJM010000192.1 GCA_937893225.1 uncultured Erysipelotrichaceae bacterium
TTTATGAAAAAATGGGCTTTAGCCTGTTTTTCTATCATTTCTTTCTTGTTTTCCACACAAGAAATAGATAAAGATACATGTGTTCTTGAATCAGCAGTTATTGGCAGTAAATATGGTCTATATCTGGATGAATCGTGTGAAATACCATTGTTAGATACCGATGGAAAACCAATTGTCTTAGATATTGTAGAAGAAAAGCAAATATTTCAGATGCATGAGGAACAAATCTATGCAAAACAAATTGCTTCAATTGATGGATATTACTTGGATGAAAACATATATGCACTACAAGGAACGGTTACCTTTACGCAAGATCCGATTTCTGTAACGATTCAATCCGATATATATCCAATAACGATCGAAGTAATAGATGAAAATCAAGAAAATATATCTACAATAAAACTTGAAGAAGATCGTATGTTAGATGATAGTCTTGTTGCTGGAAAAACATATGCGATACATGTAAAAGATACATTTGCATATGCGGTATATCCAGATGTTACTTTTTCGATTCCTATGTCAAAACCAGAAAAAGATATAGTCCTTTCTTTACAAAAAGAAGTGTATGGAACAATGAATCTGCTTGTGAAAGACCAAGAAGAGAATGTAGTGAAAAATGGTGTATATGCATTGTGGCAAGATGATAAACAAGTGCAAGATATTTATGGACATACAACAGAAAGAGAAGTTGATGAAGCGGGAAAAATTTCTTGGGATATGCCTAAAGGAAAGTATATGGTAAAGCAAGTGGCCATAGATGATGCATATTACATTAATGCAGAAACTGCGTCTTTAGAATGTGAACCATCTTCGATTCTTTATTATGAGAAAAAGGAAAGAAAAATACTGTTTTCTGTAGAAATGTTGGATGCAGAAAAGCAAGAACAAATACCAGGAAAAATCCAATATTTAGATAGAATCATTGATAGTGGCTCTACGATTTCCTTGAAGCGAGGGGATATAGTTAGTTTTTTTGATATACAACATCCAGATGGATTTTATAAAGCAGATACTACGATACAGAAAGTCGTTGATGTATATGATGGAAATGATACGATTCAACTATTGGCCCAACCTTTTACAGCGTCTTTTTATACAAAGGATGTGGATACAGGGCAAAGCGTGAATGGTGTGTATCAAATATTGGATGAAAACAATCAAGTAGTTATAGAAGCTTCTACTAAGGAAGGTATATTGGAAACACGTTCTTTACACGATGAAACACAATACATATTCCATGAAGTACAATGTGAAGATGGCTATATTGCTGCTATTGACATGCCGTTTATGATAAGCAAAGAACAAAGTACATATGTTATAGATAAAGTTCCATATGTATATGTGAATCAAAGTATTACAAGCAATGGGTTATCTGTAGAAGGAAAGATAGGGATTTATGAAAATTTTTCTTGTTCTATTCGTGCAAAGGATATTTATGGAAGAGATATTGATAGATTACAAAATACACGCGTACGAAATGGGACGTATTTTGTGAAGATTGATTCTTTAT
>CALBJM010000193.1 GCA_937893225.1 uncultured Erysipelotrichaceae bacterium
AATTACCATTTATGTACACCCTGCTCGATACACTTCTTCATTTTTATTAAAAAATGATACATTTACTGTTAGCTTTTATTCTGAAAAATACAAAAAGGCGCTAGCATACATGGGCAGTCATTCAGGTAGAAACGAAGATAAAGCAATAAATGCTAAATTAACCCCTATTGCCATCAATAACACAATGACATACAAAGAAGCTGAAACAACATTTGTATGCAAAAAACTCTATCAACACCAATTCACAAAAGAAGACCTGGCACCAGGAATTCAACAATACTATGCATCTATCCCAAAAGTATATCCAGACTTTCATGGCGGTTGGCAACCACATTACCTATTCATTGGACAAGTTATTGAAACCAAGTCACAAGATAAATAAACAAATTCTTTATATTTTCAAAAAGCAGAAGACAATGACGTCTTCTGCTTTTATTCAGCCAATAATTTGTAAATTTCTTCTTTCCTTGCTTCCATATCTGTATAACCAAGGCTATACAATTTTTCGCAACTTTCAGGATCACCTTTCCAACGAGACACCTTCAAAGTCTGAGAAGGATAAATATTGACTGCCTTTCCTTCTTCAACCATGTCATCGATGATTTTTCTTTGTGCATAGTAATTTTTATCACGCACTTTATAATCCTTTGCCACTTGAGGACATTCTTTATACACGATTTTCATTAAACCACAAATGAATCCGGAAGATGGTTTTCTTACATAATCTTTTGGTTTTGTTGTAATGACAACACACTTTGTACATTGTTGTTCCAAAGCTCTTTCAATAGGAATCATCTTTGTAATTCCCCCATCTAATAAGCGATGTCCATTCACTTCAACAATCGCTGAAGCAATAGGTAATGCACATGCTCCACGAATGATTTTCATATCTTCATCCAATTCAGAACTGTTAAAATATATCGTTTTACCAGCAGCCAAATCATAACAACCAACTTCCATAGGTAACTGATTTTCAATAATGTTATGAATACGCATATGTTCTTTTTGCATCATGTCTTCTTCAAATACTTTTTGATAATCAACATAATGTCCACACTTCATCAACGCTTTTAAACCAACAACATCTTTTTGGCACGTATAATATGTAGCCATTTTCTTTGCCACATCCATCCTATCTGCAAGATAACAAGCAAGATATGCAGCTCCGCTAGAAATACCTACATGATAATCAAAACGTATTCCTTGATCCTTTAACCACTCTAAAGCACCAGCTGTATATGCACCACGGATTCCGCCACCTTCTAATACTAATCCAACTTTATACATTCTATTTTCTCCTCATAATAATGGAATAAACAAATTCAATACCGCACGTATGACCTTTACTAAAACAAACGTTTTATCGATATCTTCTTCAGTTATCTGTTTTGAAACTTCTAAAGCATCTAAAAAATTTTGCTTGATTTTTAATATTTCACTTGTTTTATACATCGTACAACCATTTTCAAAATGCAAGAAATAACTACGATAATCCATATTGGCACTCCCTACTATAGCAATGGAATCATCTGACACAAAATTCTTTGTATGGTTGAAACCAGGTGTAAACTCATAAATTTTAACACCAGCTTTCACTAATGGTTTATAAAAACCACGTGTTATCTGAAAAACAAGTTTTTTATCAGGGATATGCGGCGTCAATATACGTACATCTACACCACTCTTCGCCGCAAGAATCAATTCCTGCTTCATCGTTTCGTTGAGTATTAAATATGGTGTGTCAATATATACATACTCCTTAGCATGCTTCACCATATTCAAATGCATATTTAACGCAACAGATTCACGATCTGTTGGTGTATCAGACCACGGTTGATAATACCCGCCATCACCTTTACCATTCACAGGCAAATGATACCTTTCATAATCTACTATCGGTTCATTCGAAGAACGTACATAGGACAACATTCCCATAAACATAACAGTAAACGTCCACACTGCTTCACCTGTTATTTTGATTGCACTATCCTTCCAATACCCATAGCGCTTTATACGATTGACGTATTCATCAGCCATGTTCACGCCACCAGTAAAAGCGATTTGATTATCAATGACCGTAATTTTTCTATGATCTCTATTATTCATTTGAATAATAAATTTTGCACGTACATGATTGAAACGATGTGCTTCTATTCCCATATACCGTAATCTTCTAGAATAATGTTGCGGAAGTGTAATTGAACCAAAATCGTCATAGATGAGCTTCACTTCAACACCTTCTTTAATTTTTTCTTCCAATATATCAAAAACTTCATCCCACATTGTACCTTGTACAATGATAAATGTTTCAATAAAAATAAAATGCTTAGCACTTTTTAATGCTTCCAAGTAATGCGGAAACCACTCTTCTCCAGAAGCATAATATTCACTCATAGTATTTTGATAAACTGGAAAACCCACAACCTTCGATCCATAATGAAATATCTTCTTCTTACCAGTTTCAATATCCTCACATTGATCCACATCTACACTACGCTTCAATAAGCCATCCATTTCAGCATTTGCTTGAATTGTTCCATTATATAATTTTTTTGGTACATGACGATTACCAGCAAGTAAATATAACGGAATACCTATCACAGGCGCCGCCAATATAACAATTACCCATGCAATTTTATATGCAGGATCTTCTTCACGATTAATAACACATACACATAACAAAATTGCGGCCAAAGACAAAAAAGGCAACAACTTTTCTGTATACGCTACACTATAAAAAAGCATCACTATAAATGCAAACTGTATTAACACTAACGGTGCAACAATAAACAAACGACTTGTTAAAATCTTTAATATTCTACGCATGCGATTATTTTAGCATTTCTACTACTATGATGCCATTTTTTACTTACAATGCACAAAAATTGTCTATAAAGAATAATAAAAAATCTCTTTTGTTGTTTCGCCACGCTGATACAACCAATGCGAAGAGGGAACACGAACTGTTTTCAATAATGTTCCTTGCAATTTTACCAATGTTTTATGTGAAGCAATATTCTCTGGAGAACACGTAATCAATAATTCATGAAAACCATATTCTTTTTTAGCCAATGCAAAAAGAATAATACACGCTTCATAAGCATATCCATGTCCTCGATATGGATAATAGATGCGATATCCAATCTGTCCAGCATAATATAATTCTTCATTCATCCCTAAGCGAAGATCACACTCTCCAACTTTCGTATTTCCTAATAGAACGGAGTAATGTACATCTTTCACCCAGCTAGTCATTTCACAAGCATCTTCTATATAATTTAGGCAAAGATGAATTTTCGTTTCCTGTTTTTTTCGAAAAAATGGCCATCTCATATAATCATTTTAACGTAAAATAAAGTGTAAAAACAAAAAAAGTTCTAGGCTTTTACTTCCTAGAACCAATCCATTAGTCGAACATATAAACGAATGTACTTTCAATGTCTGTTATATCAAATGTAACCGTATATTCATTTAATTTCGCATCCGCACCAGAATATGCAGAATTAAATTTTCCCGCATTGTATGTTTCATCGCTATATTCCAATGTTTCTACATTTTCTGTTTCAACATGCAGAATATAATACGCATCTCCATGAATAATGATTGTTCCTTTACAACCCTTTTGTATCATGTTAGAAATTGTACGACCATCTGTCATTACTACTGTAATTGTTGCATTATCATCATTTTTTTCTACTTTCCATGCATGAATCGTAGACATTGAAGGTGTACCATCATCATTGACAGAAAGTACTTGAGCAACTTTAGAATCCGGTTCTTCATAGCCGCTTTTTTCTGTATCCGCCTTTGTCGCAAGATCGTTAGAAATAGCTTCTAGATTTTTAATTGCCTTATCATAATCATCACCAGAAAGCTCCGTACGAGTTGTAGAAGCTCCAGTTACTGTGTCAGGAGATGTAGAGGCTTGTAGAGATGCGTCCTTCATAGAAGTATTTGCGGATGAACATCCTGCAAATAACATGCAACTCAGAATCAAAGATATTGTTTTTTTCATTTTATTTTTTCCTCCCTTGAAATATTTTAGTACATTTGTCCTATTTGTCAATTATACTTTACTGTGATAAATTTTAATTATGAAAGAAAACATTCGTTACGAAATACTTGAAAAAGCAAGAATTCTCTTTAATAGTAGGGGATACAATGCTGTAAGCATGCGTGCTATCGCAAGTCAATGCAATATTAGTGTAGGAAATTTAACATATTATTTTCCGCATAAATTAGATATTCTCTGTTCACTTATGCAGGATATTAATCCCGTAAAAAACGTTACTGAAATCACTTCACTTGAAGATTTAGCAACATACTTAGACGAGATGATTACGGGTGTAAAAAAGAACAACTTCTTTTTTAACGTTTCAGATATGCAAAGAATTGATGAAATATGTTTTGAGATTAATAAAAAAAGTGTAGAAACACTCCAAAATAATCTTATTCTTACTTTGAAGAATTTACAAAATCATGGTCTTCTTATCAAAAATGTATCAAACGAAATTTGGAATACCATCATTTCTTTTTGGATGCTCTCACATATTTCGTGGGTACGTGA
>CALBJM010000194.1 GCA_937893225.1 uncultured Erysipelotrichaceae bacterium
GTGACATGACGCCTAGCTGAGTACCATCAGATCCAATGACTAATACTTCTCTATCACGGATAGCCTCATTTACAATATCTGTAGGCTCTTTGCGTCTATTTTTGTTAAACTTAACCTTTCCCAAGCAAACCTCCTGTCATAATATTAAAAAGCAGATACTAAAGCCGCACCTGCCAAAAAGTTCTATTGAGATCTTATCGGCCACTTACCCAAGTTCTTTGAACATCAGGTGAGAAGTTTGTGCTTCTTCTTTCCGTTTTTTAAATTACTTAATTATTAAACACTTGATTTTGAATTCTGTCAACATCAAATTTCAAAATCTACAACATTTACTGTAACATCTGCAGCTTTGAAACCAGTCATAAACTGAATGTTTTCATAAATCTTGTTTTGAACCAATTCACATGTTGCCTTTACATTTGCACCATACTTGATCTTAATGTCTGCTGCAATGTGTAATTTATTATCATCGATTTTAACAGACAATGGTTTAACAAATCTTGATTCAGGAATTCTTACCGCATTTTCAATATCATCTACACTGATTTCAGCAATCGACTTAAAAACTGCTTTGTTCATTGCTACCATGCCGATTTCATCAGCTTCATTCAATACTACATAATCTTGTGCCATATTTGATTACCTCTTTGCTTTATTATACCGTATTATTTTTATCAATGAAAGATTGTATAAATTTCATGATACAAACTTCGTGTTATGTTTTCTTTATTTTCCATAAATTCTTCGTAAGTTTTGTATTTTACATCTACTGCATTCACAAAATGCCTAAAGTGCATCATGCATTCATACAACATATCTTCGTGGACAATTTCTATTGTGTCTGCATCAATCAATGCTTCTGCTAGTGTTTCTTCTAGCGTATCTCTTACTGCATCTGCTTCTTCCATTTTCATATTTAAAAATGTATCAGAAAACCAGCCAGGTTGAATGATGAGTATACGAATGATTTCTATAAAATCATTAAAGTCTTCGTCATTACTTCCAGGGCGTATGACAAATAACATACAAAAGAAGATATGCCATAGAAAATTATGATTAAATTCTTTTTCCCAGTATTTTCCCATCTTTTTGCAAAATGGGTCTTTTGAAG
>CALBJM010000195.1 GCA_937893225.1 uncultured Erysipelotrichaceae bacterium
GTACAGAAAATGGTACACTAAACTAATTATTCACCATTTTGCTAATATAGCCTTTATTTAAATACATTCAATTTTTCTGTATTTTTAAAATGCATTTTAGCAACTCTATGAAGCTGATCAAATCCATATTTTTTAACAAACTCTCTAGCGGCTATATCCACTTTGTTACCTGCACCTTTAGGAAATTCTATTTCCCATTGTTGCTCCATTTGGTCCATCTTTTTTAGAAAAGCATATCTAGCTATCACAGATGCTGCACCAACTGATGGATATTTATCTTCTGCTTTTGTTTCAAAGTGAATATTTTGTATGATCGTTGGCTCTTTTGAAATGTACCTGTAATAGCTTTTTTCTGGTGTAAATTGGTCAATGATTTTAAATTGAGGTAAACCAAACTTGTTAGCTAGGTGCACGTATGCTTGGTTGTGCAATTTTGCTTTGATAGCATTTAAGTTATTTGTTTCGTGAACGACATTATATTTCTCATCTTCTACGATAAGTAGGGAATGTGGAATAGCAGAAATGAGTTGCGGTGCAATCTTACAGATATCTTTATCTGTGAGTTGCTTAGAATCACGTGTACCAAGCCTTTTTAACAATGTATCTGTATTTCCATCTATAATGCAAGCACAAACTACGACAGGGCCAAAATAATCACCTGTACCAACTTCATCACTACCCGCTTGTGGCAGTGTATCGTTTTTATAGAGAACAATGTTTTCGTTTTTGGGAAGAAAGGCGGATGCATATATTTTTGCATCTTTTCCTTGAAATACTGTTTTTCCACTTGTATAACAAGTGATGACACAATTTTCACATTTGAGCTGCCACTTCGCATATTGCGGTGGTGTAGAAAGACATTCTTTCCAAGTATTTAACAATAGATCTTCTTGTTGTTTTGTTAATTTTAGACTATATACATTTGACATGTTTTTTATTGTATCAAAATAATGATAAAATAAACACACTATGATTTTATTAAATGACACATATATAAAACCACTCAATGGAATCGTAATAGTAATTATTCTCTTGTTTGTTCTGCAAGGATATCGAAAAGGTGGATTGCGTTCCATTCTTTCGTGCTTTGGAACTATTTTTTCATTTCCATTGAGTTGGAAGATCTCTGACACACTGGCAAAACAAAATATCTTTCTTACAAATACGAATGGTGAAGTGTTTCAACAGATTTATGACATAGCGAATCATTGTATTTGGTTCGTACTTGTTTTTATTTGTTGTAAAATTCTTCTTTTACTTATGGATTTGTTTTTTAAAAGCTTACAGCGCGTACCTGTCTACCATGCAGTTTCTTGTGTGAGTGGATTTGTTTTTGGAGGAATAGAAAGTTTTGTATGGTTATGTGTCGTTTGTATTTTGTTGCAAAGTCCTTTGTTTTATAATGGCAAAGAAATCCTCGAGCACTCATATTTATGCCCAATTGAAAAAATAGGAGAGCGTATCTCAATTGCTTTTATGCAGCCTATGCAGCAAACGATGGATTGGCTAAATAGCAAAGATCAAATTGATGCAATACAAGATATTCTACAAAAAAAGAACTAGCTCAGCTAGTTCTTGTCTACAATTGTGGCTTTCCTTTCACAAATGTTTGCTTCACAGAATAATCATCTTCTAACACGACCATATCTGCATCATATCCTGCTACGATTCTTCCAATATGATCATCCATTTTTAATAAGCGAGCTGGATTGATCGTACAAGAATTGATAGCAACATCAAATGGCACCAATGCTCTTTCAACAAGATTTCGCAATCCTTCATTGATTTTCATCGTAGATCCAGCAAGATTCTTTTCAACTACCAAATGTGCACTGCCGTCTGGATAGATTACAACGTCATGTCCGCCAAAATCAAATACTTCTCCTGGCTTAAAACCTTTGCACATTAATGCATCAGAAATCATAATGCATTTATCTGGGTCTTTTGTTTTAAAGAATATATTTAATGCTTCTGGTGTGGAGTGATTGCAATCACAAATGATTTCAGAATATAGATCATGTAATCTAAGGGCACATCCAACAAGACCATTTTCTCTATGGTTAAAAGGCGTCATTGCATTGTAAGTATGTGTAATAGATCTAGCACCATTAGCAACTGCTAATAATGCATCAGAAAAAGATGTGTCAGAATGTCCCATTGACACAACTACTCCATTTTGTGAAGCATATTTAGTTAAAGCAAAGTCTTTATCATGCTCACACGCCATTGTCATGACTTTGATCAAACCATTTGCTGCAGATTGATATTGCTTAAATTCTTCTACAGAAGGTGCAACGATTGCTTCTGGTGGTTGTGCACCTTTATGCTTCATATCTAAATATGGTCCTTCAAAGTGAACACCAAGTATTTTTGCACCTTCATAATCATCTGCATCATGTACTTTTGCAACATTACGTAGCGCCTTATCCAAAACATCATGAAACTGTGTTAGTGTCGTTGCTAAAAAACCTGTAACGCCTTCTTGAACAATACCTTTTGTCCATTTTCTTAAACCAGCTTCATCAGCTGTGTCTGTATCAAAACCATACGCTCCATGACAATGAATATCTATAAATCCTGGTACGATTCTAAGATTTCCATAATCTAGATCTGCTTCTTTTGCTTCGTATGGCAAGATACTTATGATTTTTCCATTTTCTACTTCGATTTCAGCAGGTGTAAACACACCCGTGATGTAAATACGTTTACTTTTAATGATCATTAGTTTTTATACCTCTTTGTATAAAGTTTAGCATAATTTGATATAATACTTGAGAAAAAAGAAAGGAAATTAAAAATATGTCTTTAGTACCTTTATTTGTGGTATTACTTATTGTGATAGACAAGTATTGCTTTTCTCGTGTTTTGCAAAGACCATTGATAACTTGTACACTTCTTGCAGCTGCATTAGGATGCACAAAAGAAGGCATGGTCGTT
>CALBJM010000196.1 GCA_937893225.1 uncultured Erysipelotrichaceae bacterium
AGGTAAACCTTATTCTTTTGGTGCATTTGATGCAGAGTATTATAAAGAAGATTGGGTCGTTGTAGAAACACAACAAGGCATTGAAATGGGACAAGTACAAGCCGATGCATTAAGTGTAGAAAAATATGCATTGCATATGCCTACTAAACCAGTTGTCAGAAAAGCAAGTGAATATGATCATAAGATGTATCAAGACAATCTTGAACAAGAAAAAGAAGCATATGAGATTTGTAATAAAGAAATTCACGATTTGCAACTAGATATGAATTTGTTAAGTGCACAATATACATTGGATCGTACAAAGATATTATTTGTATATCTGGCTGATCAGAGGGTGGATTTTAGGGAATTGTTAAAAAGGCTTGGATCACGTTTGCATTGCCGTATAGAATTAAGACAGATTGGTGAAAGAGATAAGGCCAAGATGGTTGGTGGAATTGGTATGTGCGGCATGGAGTGTTGTTGTGCAAGATTTAAGTCACATTTCGATATCATTTCTATTAATATGGCAAAAAATCAATTGCTTGCATTAAATATTGATAAGCTGAGTGGTATGTGCGGAAAGCTGAAGTGTTGTTTGAAATATGAAGATGAAGACTATAAGCAACTTACACAGGGCTTACCAAAAATTGGCTCACAAGTAGAGTATGAAGGAGAAATCTATCGTTTAACAAATATGAATGTTATGAACGAAGAAGCAAAACTGGAAAATAGAGAAACTGCCATCTTTATCACTTTACAAGAACTCAAAGAAAAAGGAATTCCAAGAAAAGGTGTTATTGTTAAGAAAAAGCCAGAAGAAGAAACAGGCAAGAAAGTAAAAAAGACGATCATTCACCAAAATAGACCAGAAGGTGCACCAAAGCATGTCAATTATGATTTAGAAACACCAAAACAGGATGTGAAAAAAGAAGTACGTTCTTTTGGAAAGAAAAAGGACGGTGCACATAAAACAACACCACATAGGAAACCAGAAACAAAGACAGAAAATAAAAATGTAACTGTACGTACATTTGGAAGAAAAAAGAATACAGGTGAGAATGCGTGATTAGACAAAAATCATTTGAAAATGCTCAGCCAACTCTATTTCTTGTTCCAACGCCTATTGGAAATCTGAATGAAATGAGTCCTAGAGCAATTGCAACATTAAAAGAAGTAGATGTTATAGCGTGCGAAGATACAAGAACAAGTGGACAATTATTGAAGCGATTTGATATTCATTCAAAACTTATTGCCTATCATAACTTTAACGAAGAAACGAGTGCTAATGGCATCCTTGAATTATTACATGAAGGTAAAAATGTAGCATTGATTTCTGATGCTGGTTATCCTTTGATCAATGATCCTGGTCAAAAAGTAGTTACGCTAGTGAGTGAAGAAGGCTACAATGTTGTTCCTATTAGTGGGCCAAGTGCATTTTTGAATGCATTGGTTGCTTCAGGACTTGTGGCACAACCATTTCTATTTATTGGTTTTCTTCCACAATCACATTCTGATCGTGTAAAAAAACTAAATGAATATAAGAACTATCCAATGACAA
>CALBJM010000197.1 GCA_937893225.1 uncultured Erysipelotrichaceae bacterium
TAGAGAAGTTCTTCCTGAATTAGATGATGATTTTGCTAAGGATACAAATATTCCAGAAGTAGAAACAGTCGAAGATCTAAAGAAGACAGTTAGAGAAAGACTTGAAAATAACAAGAAGACAGAAGCTGAAAATAAGGCTGATGAAAAGTTATTTGATCAATTGTGCGAAAACACAAAGATCGATCTACCAGATGTTCTTGTAGAAGATGAAGTAAATGGTCAAGTTCAGCAAATGGCTGCACAGCTTCAGCAATATGGTATTTCTTTCTCCCAGTATCTTAAGATGATGGGCAAGACAGTAGATGATATCAAGGCTGATTATAAGGCAGAAGCTGAAAAGAGAGTGAAGTTGAGACTTACACTTTCTAAGATTGCTGAAGTTGAAGGTCTTGAAGCAAGCGAAGAAGATGTAGAAGGACAGTATCATGATCTTTCTGCTCAGTATGGTATGGAAGTTGAAAAGATCAAGCCACTTGTATCAGAAGAAATGATCAAGCAGGATGTTATGACAACTAAGGCTTATAACTTAGTGAAGGATAACGCTGTTAAGGCTTAATTTACAAATATGTAATGATAAGGCGTAGTTCTACTGCGTCTTATTTTCTCAAAAGGATGAAAGGAGTGAATGGTATGGAAAATAATATCAGAATTCCAGTAATTTGTACGCGTGGAATAGTTGTGTTCCCAGGGCAAGATGTCATGATCGAAGTCGGTAGACAAAAATCATTGAATGCAGTCAATATAGCTAGTGATAGTTACGATTCACAAGTGTTTCTCGTTTGTCAAAATGATATCATGGTAGATTCTCCTACAAGAGAGAATCTCTATAATGTTGGTACATTGAGTAAAATCAAGGTTGTACGTAGGAAACAAGGATTTATGCGTATAACTTTTACAGGAATGAAACGTGCAAAGTTAGTAAATCTTGAAGATGATTCTTCTTGTATGATGGCAGATATCGAACTAATGAATGATGTACAAGGCGATTCGACTGAAGAATTGGCACTTGTAAAAAAGATCATTTCTGAGTTTGAGAAAATATCAAATGTATCAGCTACATTTCCTGCTGACATGCTACAACAACTATCACACGGTGTTTCAGCTGTAACTTTGACAGATCAATTAGGACAGTATTTCTTAAGTGATCAAGAAGCAAAACAAAAATTGCTTGAAACAGTCAATGTAAATGATAGAATGTTGCAACTTATTGCAGAAATGGAAAAACAACAAAAACTTTCAGAAATTGAAAATTCAATTAATCAGAAAGTAAAAGAAAAAATTGATGATTCTCAAAAAGAATATTATCTGCGTGAAAAACTCAGAACGATCAAAGAAGAACTTGGTGATGTTTCTAATGCAACAGATGATACTGAAGAACTTCGCCAAATGATTGAAAATAACCCTTATCCAGAACACATTAAGAAAAAAGCTAGAGAAGAATTGAAAAAATACCAAATGTTGCCTCCAGGAAGCGGTGAATCTTCTGTTAGCAGAAATTATTTGGACTGGCTTTTGAATGTTCCATATTGGCAGCAAACAGAAGACATTGAGGATTTGACTGCAGTAAGAAAGACTTTGGATGAAGACCATTATGGACTTGATAAAGTCAAAGATAGAATCATGGAATATTTAGCTGTAAAACAAATGACAGGAACTTTAAATGCTCCAATTATTTGTTTGGCTGGTCCTCCGGGTGTAGGTAAGACATCTTTGGCAAAATCCATAGCGCGAGCTTTAGATCGTAAATTTGTGAAGATGTCTCTTGGCGGCGTACGCGATGAAGCAGAAATTCGTGGACATAGAAGAACATATCTTGGATCTATGCCTGGTAGAATCATTCAAGGTATGAAGAAGGCGGAAGTCATCAATCCTGTTTTCTTGATTGATGAAATCGATAAAATGGGTGCTGACTATAAAGGTGATCCAAGTGATGCTATGTTGGAAGTTCTTGATCCTGAACAGAATGCAATGTTTTCTGATCACTACTTGGAAGAGCCATATGACCTTTCAAAGGTTATGTTTATTGCTACGGCCAACTATCTTGAAAATATTCCTGCACCTTTAAGGGATCGTATGGAAATTATTGAGTTGCCTTCCTATACAGAACTTGATAAAGTCAAAATTGCTATTGATTACCTTGTACCTAAACAGTGTAAAGCCAATGGCTTGAAAGCATCTCAATTTCATATAAAAGATAATGAAATCTTGTATTTGATTCGCCACTATACACGTGAAGCTGGGGTGAGACAACTTGAACGACTCATTGCTTCTCTATGCAGAAAAACAGTTCTTGCAATCCTAAAAGATGGTAAAAAGTCAATTACGATTTCTAAGAAACAAATCAATACATGGCTTGGAAAAGAAATCTTTGAATACGGTAATAAAGAGAAGAAAGCACAAGTTGGTTGTGTTACAGGACTTGCTTATACTGAATTTGGAGGAGATGTTTTACAAATCGAAGTTAGCTCATATGAAGGTAAAGGTGGTATCGTCATGACAGGTAAGCTTGGCGATGTTATGAAAGAATCTGCTCAGATTGCGGTCGATTACGTAAAAGCACATGCAAAAGAATATAAGATCGATCCAAAATTCTTTGAAAAGAATGATATTCATATTCATGTACCTGAAGGTGCCGTACCGAAAGATGGACCAAGTGCTGGTGTAACAATGACAACAGCAATCGTTTCCGCATTGACGGGCAAACCTGTTGAAAATAATCTAGCTATGACAGGAGAAATAACGCTTCGCGGAAATGTTCTGCCGATTGGTGGTTTGCGTGAAAAATCCCTTGCGGCAAATCGTGTTGGTATTACAAAGATCTTAATACCAAAGGAAAATGTTAGAGATTTAGATGAAGTGCCTGATGCAGTGAAGGAAGCAATTACATTTGTTCCTGTTGAAAATGTTTCTCAAGTATTGAAGGAAGCGTTGGTGAAATAGATGCAGTATCATGATGCACAATTACTTGCTACCGCGGCAAGAAGAGATCAATGGCCAGTAAGTGCTCTTCCTGAAGTTGTTTTTGCTGGGAGAAGTAATGCTGGAAAAAGCACTTTGATCAATGCTCTGGTGAACCGCAAAAACTTAGCTTACTCTGGTAAAACACCTGGTAAAACAAGGTTGTTAAATTTCTTTATTGTAGATAACAAAGTCGTATTTACTGATGCTCCTGGTTATGGATATGCTACAAGTGATGCAAAGAGTGCATTAGCATTTGGTAAATTGATTGAGCCCTATTTTAATGAACGTGAAAATCTCAAGGGGATGATTCTTGTATTGGATGCAAGAAGAGAACCTACAGAAGATGATATTGCGATGATAGAATATGGTCGTGCTACACATTTGAATATTATTGTTGCATGTACAAAAACTGACAAAATATCTCGCGGTAAGTTTTTAAGCAATGCGCAAAAGATTGCAAATATTTTACAATTACCGGTTAAATCCCTAATTCCTGTTGATTCTTTGAAAAAAACTGGATTAGACAATGTTTGGGAAGCTATTTATGCAATGATCT
>CALBJM010000198.1 GCA_937893225.1 uncultured Erysipelotrichaceae bacterium
GTTCCGAATGGATCCCAAGGAGCTACCTGTTTTGGCTCTTCTTTCAAACCTGCTAATGCTTCTTCTGATAAGAATTTCTTATTGATTGCGGCTACATACATATATTTATCAAACCATGTATCGCTACAAGCATAATATCCTTTATGCGCCACTTTATCGCCCCAGGAATTCTCAATCTTCCATCTATTCGGCTTGCCATTTTCATCTAAGTTAACACCTGTTAACATCATAGCATGATTCATCGCAGATTGATGTGATTCTAACATTTCTGCTTTGCTCATAGAAAGGTCCATATCTAATGTATTTTCATAATCATACTGTTTGTCATCCCATAAGCCACTTTCTCTATCACCATCTGGTCCGCAATCACAACCAAACCAAACTGGTTCACCGCTCTTAAGCTGCTCTATAATACCCTTCTTGAATTCATCCATTGGTACATTCAAGAGACAAATAGGATTGCCATTTACTACATTTCCAAGGTATTCAACAGTATACGTCTTGTGATATGGCTTATCTGCTGTAGGTGCGTTGATAACGTTAATATAATCATCAATATCTGCACCAAGATACTTTTCATAGAAAGCATTTGGTGTAACGTGATATTCTGCATGATGTTTATCATCTTCATCAACATATTCAAATGTAAATTCTTTTGGTGGTAATCCGAAACAAGAAGCAATTAATGAATAAATTTCTTTTAATGCCTGTGCTTTAATTGCTGGGACTTCATTTTTATCTACTTTTCTGCTATCTACAACAAACTTTCTCAAACGTTTATTTAATAGACCATTCATTGTTCTTGTATGAGAAGATTGATATGTTTCAGGCATTGCACTCTTTGGACAAAGACCATATTTTTTCACAAGAGACTGAACCATATTCCATTGGCCACCATCTCCAACGGCCCAATCTAGTAAATAACGCATTTTATCTGAATCCAATGGATTATCAATCTCATGAATAGCACATTCCATAAACCAGTTTGCTTTTTCTAGTTTGTCGTAAAATGCAATGTAATTTTGTGATAATTCAAATTGTTTGATGTTATATTTCTTGCCAATCTTTTCTCTCAAAAAATTCATTGATGAGAAAATCCAACATCTCCCAGATGCTTGCTGATTTGTTGCATCCATTGTTTTTAAATCAATAGAGAAAATAAATGGATTTGTAGCCTCCGCATCAAAAACGCGAGAAATCGTATTCAAATCATTCTTTGTCAATGCATTACGCACCACACGTGCTTTAGCATCACTTTCATAATCTGTGCGAAGTTCATTCAATAAAGCATTTGAAATTTCATTCATACAATTTACCTTCTTTCTTTTGCTATTTTCAACACATTTAAACAATGTTTAAATGATCAAAAATGAAATATTTTGGTCCTTGATAATTCGTTGTAGTTGTTTGTTCTTTTGAAAAACGAACACTCTTCACAGCTTCATATATGTTGCCAGTTACTGTAAATGACGTCAAAGGAATCATTTTTTCACCATCAAAATATCTTGCTAATCGTACTTCTCCACCAAAATACCCAGATGCAGTTTCAAGCTGAGGTGCAGAGAAATGGTCAATCACTATATACGGTTTATTTTTATATTCCAAGCCTTCTGCTTCAACTTTCGCTACACTATAATTTCCTGCTGGATTTGCCACATTAGCATAATGTCCAAATCGAATATCGCCAAAGCGAGCAACCATTTTTCCTTCTTCAATGATTTTCTTTTGAGACAATGCAACACCATTTTCATCAAAACCTTTTGATGCACTGCACCCATCTATCCCACCAAAGACTGTTAAATCAAACGGTGCATTAGAAACTACACTACCTATACTATAATGGGAAGAATGCGTTACATCTGCGCGATATGTTCCATTATCTTCCAAATTTTTGACAATCAATGACGCCATTTCTCCATACATTAAAACAGGTACATCTTTTGAAATAGTGATTTCACTAAGTTTTTTTGCCTCACTTCTATATTTAGAAAGTGTCAAAATAGCATTGACTTCTTCTGTGATGTTTTCAGCGTCAAAATGATTATTGCGATAGTACTTATACAATTCGTATTCTTCTTTACCATCAGACCATGTTGGAATTGTTTCAAATTCAATGCTAAACTTTTCTTCACGTTGCTTTACATCATTAGAATTGTAAAACTCTCTAGTTACGAATGATACAAATATTTCTGTTGCGTTGAGTTGCCCATCTTTGAAACTATCCGCCTTGCTAATAGCATCAGCAACTTTCAAAGCAGTTGTATTCAAATCTTCATTTAGATTGACTCTATTATCTACAACTGGTTGCTTTTCTGCTAGAGGAAAATAAGGATTCAAAGCTGTTTTAGCTTTTTTTACCGCTTGTTTTAACTTTTCTTGCACAATTGTTTCATCATCCGCACTTGTTATCGTTACGTTACTTATTCCTCGCTTATCTTCTACATCTGCATACACAACAATACTTATATCTTCTGTATTTGTAGCTCTATTTAACTCCATACCTTTTTTGACAAAGAAGAGTTCACTAGATCTTTTTGTGATATGCGTTAATTCATATGCAGAAATATCTACATTTCCTTGAATTAAATTTATCAATGTTTCTACACGTATCATGACAATTTTGCTCTTCCTTTCACACTAGGTCCACCATCGGATACAAATACCCATTCTTTATGTCCTTTGCCGCACATACCAGACCCAATCACATGCACTTCATCAGAAACCATAGAAATAGAACTTAATAAATCCACTACATACCCAGAAATGACAACTGGCGCAACGATTTCACCAGTAAATTTACCATCCTTGATTTCCAAGCCATAAGAAGCAGTACACTGAATTTGCCAATTCTTTGGATCTTCCATACCGTTATTAGTTTGACACAAATAATACCCATGTTTTACGGACTTGATCATATCCTCAAATTTATCTTTTCCTGCACCAAAGAACGTATTCGTCATTCTTGTATAAACTTTACGCTTATAGGATTCTCTTCTACCGTTCCCTGTTGGTTTTGTACCAAGCTCCATTGCACTTAAAGAATCAGAAATTCCGGTCTGTAAAATTCCATTTTTTATAATATTTGTATTTCCCGCTTCAACACCATCATCATCAAAGAAATAGGAGGCAGCTGAAACGCATGCTGCAGCTCCATCATACATATTAACTACATCACTTGCCACACGTTTGCCTACATAATCTGCAGCCTTTGCACGATGTTTGACAAACATGTCCATTTCTACACCATGTCCAAATGCTTCATGTGCAATCAAACCCGTTATAGAAGAATCTGTAACAATATCATATGTACCAGGAACAATTGCTTTAGCATGTAATAATTTCAATGCAATATCGCTAATAGAATCCTTCATTTCATCCAATTCATCAAGTGTTTTCTTAGAATCTACTTCAGCCGCGCCATCAAAATTCATCTGAATATTATCGCCTTCACGCACAATGACTTGCATCATACCGTTACACCAATCATATTTTTGATCCAGGCATTTATTC
>CALBJM010000199.1 GCA_937893225.1 uncultured Erysipelotrichaceae bacterium
ACACGATGTCTGTTACATTCTCACCTAAGAGAGGAAAGTAAAGGAGATTGTTATGAAAGCAAAAGCAAGAAAGCCAAAGAAGATTAAAATGAAGACAAAAAAGACTTTCGCTAAGCGTTCCAAGTTAACAGGAACAGGTAAGTTGAAAGTTCAGCACAACTATGTATCACATTTCGCTGCAAATAAGAGTCACAAGCAGAAGATGCATCTCGCTAAGTCTACTACAGCACACAGCACAGATTTGAAGCGTGACAGACAGCTTTTACAGGGTTAATAGGAGGCTAAGAGAAGATGAGAGTTAAAGGAAGTACACCTACACGTAACAGACGTAAGAAGGTTTTGAAGCTCGCTAAGGGTTACTTTGGAGCTAAGCACCTTTTATACAGAACAGCTAATGAACAGGTAATGCGTTCTTTGCGTTATTCTTACATTGGCAGAAAACAGACTAAGAGAGAAATGCGCAAGCTTTGGATTGCTCGTATCAATGCTGCTTGCAGACAGTATGATCTTTCTTATTCTAAGTTCATGCACGGTTTAAAATTAGCTAACATCAACGTTAACCGTAAGATGTTGTCCGAAATCGCTATTCACGATGAAAAGGGATTTAAGGATCTTGTTGATGCTGCTAAGGCAGAACTCGCTAAGTAATTAATTTGAATGAGGTTTATCCTCATTCTTCTATGGTGCGTTGGTGAAGCGGCTTAACACATTGCCCTCTCAAGGCAACATTCACGGGTTCGAATCCCGTACGCATCACGAATGGTAGCAATACCATTTTTTTTTGCCCCAAAATAGAAGTATAATATATATGTTTTGGAAAAATAGGAGATTAATATGGCTTTTAGTTTTATTCAAAATGTTGATCCAAAAGAAATGGATACGTTTGTTATGCACAGTCCACAGAACACATTATTTCAATGTTCACCATGGGCAGATATAAAAAACAATTGGCAGCATTTTTATACAGCAGTGAAACAAGATGATGAAATTGTTGCTACCGCTCTTGTATTATCCAGAAAAATGCCACTTGGTAAGACACTTTTTTATGTGCCAAGAGGACCAGTCATGGACTATTCCAATACAGAACTTGTGCAATTTATGCTTTCTTCTTTGAAAGCATTAGCTAAACAAAATCATGCGATTGCACTACGTTTTGATCCGTCCATTCTTTCTAGAGTATATCCATACCATGATAGAAATGAACAACACCCATATATGCATCAAGAAATCATCGATGAACTCATTTCATTTGGTGCAAAACATAAGGGGTTTACTGTACGTATTGAAGAATCTACGCAACCTAGATTCAATGCTGCAATGGAAGTTACACCTGACTATAGGGAACATTTGGAACACAAGACACAAAAGTGTATTCGTGCAGCAGAACACAAAGGCATTGAAGTCTATGAAGGCAGAGAATATTTACATGACTTTTCTTTGGCTATGCATTATACAGAAGTGCGTAAACAAGTTGCTTTACGTTCTGAGGATTATTTTGAAAATATGGTCAATGTGTATGGTGATCATTCTATCATTATGGTTACAAAGCTTAATTTTCCACGTCAATTAAACAAATTACAAGAATCAATTGCGGAAAATGAAGCTAAGATCAATTCTGGAGAATTGAAGAAGAAGGAAAAGAATTTGATCAATCAACAACTTATAAATGATAAAAAAGAACTTGAAAAGCTGCAAAACGATTATGCTAGAGAAGGGAAAGATGAAGTCATTACTTGTGGTATTTTAGCTGTTTATAATGATTCACTTATGGAATTGTTTTATATGGGAAATAATCCAGACTATATGCGGATGTATTCTAGTTATCTATTGTATGCAAAGTGTTTGGATAGATGTGTAGATCTTGGTATAAAACATTGTAGTTTTGGTGGTATTGAAGGAACTTTAGATGATGGATTAACGTTATTTAAATCCAACTGGATCATGGATGTTGAAGAGTACATTGGTGAGTTTAATATAGTTTTGGATCCATTTATGTATAAGATGTTTGATGAAATTTATCCACATGCTCTAAAGTTAGCAGCAAAATTAAGAGGCAAAAAGTAAAATGAAATTTATTCAAAATGTCGATAAAGAAAGATTTGATGCATTTGCGATTCAATCACCACTCAATCACTACTCCAAAACATCTCCATTTATTACATTTAAGCAAAAAGAATTTTACAAAGGAGACTTGTTAGGCGTAGAAGATGATAATGGGAATTTGATTGCTACTGCCTTGATGCTTCATAAAAAAACGCATGTACCATATGCACAATTCTCGTACATTCAATATGGTTTTAATCTAGACTATGAAAACAAAGCATTATTAACGTTCTTTCTGAAAGAACTCAGAAATTATGCAAAAAAATGTGGTTCATTTTTCTTGCGCATTGATCCAAATATTACACGTATAGAACACGAAAAAGACGGAAAAATCAAAGAAGGTGGATTTAATCACGAATTTGTCACACAAGCATTTCAAGACTGTGGGTATACACATCTAGGGTATAACTATGGATATTCGGGAAATTGGATGTCTCGCTTTACCTATCGCTTAGATTTAAATCAAGACTGGAAAAAGATCTTGAAAGGCATTAAAAGATGTTCGCAATATACGAATAAAAATGAACAAAGATGCGTAAAAGTACACAAAGCAACAATCGATGAATTAAATGTACTCGTTATGGGGCAAGAAGACCTATCACATAAACTTGGATTTGAACCATATGGTATAGACTACTTTACACGTCTTTGGAAGTGCTATGAACCATATGTACACTACTATGTCGTTACAACAAACTTTCATCAAGCGAAATGTAATTTACAACAAATCATCCAAGCAGATGAAAAACGCTTGCTTGAAATGAAAGACGAAAAGAAAAAAGACCCAATTCTCAAAAGTATTTCTGCTATGAAAAAAGAAATTGTGGAAATCGAAGAAAAAGGCTATGACAAAGATGAAGAAATTCCTCTTGGTGCCAAGTTCATTATTATGCAAGGCGAAAATGTTTGGAATGTAAATATGTATACGATCAAGACACTTATGAATTTCCGTGCTGCTTTTGCATTACATAGATTTGCTATAGAAGACGTATATAACCAGGGCGCAAAAACATATGATTTTGAAGGCATTTCTGGTTCTTTAGATCCAAAAGATGAATACTATGGACAACAAGACTTTAAGAAATCCTTTGGTGGAGATTTCTTAGAATTCTTAGGTGAATTTGATGCAGTACTAGATGAAAAAAAATACCATACATGGTTTAAGGCAGATCATCTTTATCGTAGAATTCGTAGAAAATTACGCTATATCATGAATAAAAAATAGACATAAAAAAAACCAGTTTTCTGGTTTTTTTTATGCTTTGTCTTTTTTCTTATACCGCATTGCCCAATATTTACGTTTCATGTGATTGATAGCAAGCTTTTCAAAGCGGAAACGTTTCATGCGATCAGGGTTACGTACATAATCAAATTCTCCAATACGCTCTATATATTCTGGTCCAAATGAACTCTTGTAAAAATAGAGACCATATTCTGGATCATCATCTGTTGTGACACCAGAAAAACCACACATATCATAACTTGTTACACCATGGTCATACATATCACACATAGCAAAATAGTGTAAGTTATCTACAGGAGAAATAAAGTTGAATTCATCGTGGTCATTATATGTATATAGATCCCATGATTGATTGCCAAAACGAATAAATAAGCCACATGCAATAACACATTTATTTCCATGTTTTTCTCGCAATGCTTTCGCACGTTCTACATTCTTAATGGCAGCTTGCTTAGCTTCAGGATCATTTCTATACTTTTTGCCTTCTAGTTCATGCTGCATGCCTTCAATCATATCTGCTAGATTGATTTCTGTTTTATAAATGACACAATGCTGTTGAAAACAATCTACGATAGCTTGAAAGAATGCTTGGGAATGAGGTGCAAAACCATCGTTAGCACATAATTGTTTCTCTAATCGCATAAGATCAGGAATATCACTTGCATCTCCAACATGCGTAGAAACATGCCATGTCTTGTGACGATTGATGCTCCGTCTTCTTTGTGGTAGATAATGCTTTAAGAAGGCATCTTTTCCTTCACTTAGATCAACGATCAAAGTGTAACGATTTGTCCATGAACCATTATATGCATAGCCATAACCTTTATGTACATATCCATCTTTTTTCAAGTCTTCTGTTACACACTCATTGTTAAATCCTTCAAGGACATTGCCTTTGATATCATGTGGACAACGCTCTACATTTGGGTCGATACGCAAAAATAATACATTTTTCTCATCTGCATATTTTTTCAATAAAGTAAATGCTTCATTTCTTTCTTGTGGATTATCATAGTTGATACATGGTCCTAAAGGAACATAGGCATATGGATGATGCAGCCATGAACCTAGCAATACCATGGCACTGCCGATCCATTCATTTCCTTCATAAAAGCCTAACATTTCATAATCTAAATGTTCGACTCTTTTTTTATACTCGCCCCACATGCTTGTTTTCATATAATGCGCATAGGGGTGCTTTTCTACGAACATATCAAACTGTGTTCGATCTGTAATTTTTCTAATTTCCATTTCTATTCCTCGCGACGTCTATTATATAACAAATCCATAGCCAAAGAAAAACGGATTGTTTCAACAATCCGTTAGTTTTGTGCTTCAAGTTGTGCAATGGAAGATTGCAGTCTTTTAAGTGTTTCTTCTTTTCCTAAAATTGCAGCAATTTCAACTGCACCACCAGGTGTAAATTGTTTTCCTGTAATTGCTAAACGCAAAGGGAAGAGAATGATTCCATTCTTTACACCCAACTTCTTAGGCAAAGCAAGCAAAGTTTCATGCAATGCTTCTTCATGCCAATCACTTTGGGCTTCTAATGCGGTATAACATTCCTTTAAAGAAGTTAAAGCAACTTCAGGATTTGTCTTCATTTTCTTATTTGTATAGAGATCGTTGCTATAAGCAGGGAACGTATCAAAGAAATCTAGCATTGGTGGAATTTCTACC